>NZ_JAEQCX010000122.1:0-41333 GCF_020738035.1 Microcoleus sp. PH2017_28_MFU_U_A | reverse complement strand
TCCGAATTTACGCCTGTGGACAAGTTGCGAGCCGACTCCCTTGGGTGAAGCAGGAAGCAGACCCTTCAAGAGCAATCTTGATTGAATAGTGAGACTTGAAAAAGTTTAGCTAAGTTTTGTGTAGCAGTAAATAGTAGCACCGCGCACATCGGTATGGCCCCCAGATAGGCAAGCACAACTCCACTGCTGCTCTGGGGGCTAATACTATTTTAGACTTGAGATTCTTCGGCTTCGCTCAGAACAAGTTTGAGATTTGAAATTCGGGATGATTTAGTCCGCGCAAAAACGGATAGTTGCGAACGACACTTCTGAGGATCGAACCCAAAATTTTAGACCTAACGACCGGCTTTTCGGTCAACGCTCCTGTTTAAGCTCCCAGATTAATCTGTAGATTGACATACTTCTTGGTGCCTTTCAGTAGCTTGGCTTCTCGAATTATCATGATTCTACTTTATCATAAAATATTTTAGATAAAACTTTTTAGCGACCAACTTCTTCAAGGTGGCTAAAGTCACCACCGCGTTCATCCCCACGCCTAAAGTCGGGGGCTTTCCGCTCGCTTTTCGGTAAAATCGACGTTGGTTCGGGTTCCGGTTCACTGAGTGCGCCTCTCCCAAGAGGGGATTTTCTCGATCGACAAATCCGCCTCTGCTTAACATTACATAAATCATTGAGTTGGCGATCGCATTCGCCCTTGCCAGAAACCGGGTTTTCAGCCCAAATATTTGGTTCAAATCCTTAAGATAGCGAAAAAACTGGTTTCTTTAGTCCCTTGGCGTTAGTCCTATGCTTGAAAGAATTGATGAGTGCGATCGATCCTAAATTTAACACCCTCAAAAGAATGCAATTGTAGGCCAGTGAGCCAAACCCCGATCAGTCATTCCCGAATCTCAAATCTCAAATCTCAAATCTCAAATTGTCTGACTTACCAGAAAGAATTGGTTTAAAGCCGGAACCCTTGTAGGGAGGAATTAAAATCAGACTATTCATTACTCCAATCCTCTTCCTTCGAGGTAGAGGTCGCTGTCACAGGTCAACTGTCAACTGTCAACTGAATGAAAGCCGATCGCACCTGAATTTGACTGATTAATGTGAGGAGTTTGTCAAGGACTTTTAGAATTATTTAAGATTTGAGCGGTGAGTATTATTTGGTAGAGGCAATTGGGGAACGCTCTGTAATGAAAAATACCCTGTGAATTTGGCGATCGGTTAACTTATTAAAGATGTTACAATCGGTCAAAGGATGGAAATTGCTAAAAAGTCGTGAAGCGTAGCTATCCCGATCGTGAATCGCCCTAGCAACCAACAAATCTAGAGTGCTGGAATTAAAAATTGTCACTCAAGGACAGGAACTTTTTGGCCACCACATTATTCTCATAGATTGAGCCTCAGTGCGCTGTGTCATTTTTATCTCCACGCAAGCAATAACCGACGACCATGAACACCTCACTCAACACCTCTAAATTTCGCCTAAACCGGATGCTGCGGCAATCGCTGTTCGCAGGCATCATTTCCGCAGCAGCTTTGGCTAGCGGATGGGCCCCTGACTTGTACGCAAAATCTCCAAGCCTTGTTTTCGGAGCGGCGGCCCAAGCTCAAGAAATTAGCAACGCCGAAATTACTAGCTACGCTCGCTCTGTCTTGGGAATCGAACCCAGACGGGAGGAAGCTATGAAGGAAATTAAAGGAATGGCTGGTGGCTCGGTTCCCAGAATAGTCTGCAACGAAACTCAGGAAGTGAACAGGCTGTCGGGAAATGTTCGTGGCATTGCGGTAAATTACTGCCAACAAGCTAAAAAAGTTGTCGAAAGCAATGGTTTGACAGTTAGTCGCTTCAATCAGCTCACTTTGCTCCAGCAACGCGATCCGGCTGTCAAACAACGAATTCAAGCCGAATTGCTGCGGTTGCAACAAGCGGGAAATCAATAAATATAGATGGTTTTAGTCTTTCTTCCTCTCCCGTTCTATAGTTTGAGTTACTGCACGGTATGCAATCATTTTTGAGAAAATGGCGATCGTCTGTAAAGAAGTGCTTGACAAAATAACCAATATTTGGTATGCAAGAATGGGAGCGGTTTAGAAAGAGATATTTTGGGCGACTACTTGCGATCGCAATTGGAAATAAAAAAGATATTCCTCAAAAACTAGATGTGAAGTCAATTCCTTTGAGGAATAGAATAGAGAAATGCTAACTTTCACAAAACGTTTACCTGCAAATCCCGATGCTGTTGTCAGCTTTAGTTTGCCGATGACAGCGGACGATCGCACTCGCAGCCGCCACCGATTCGAGACGGAGGCTGGAGAAGTGCTACACTTGGCTTTGCCTAGAGGTACGGTGTTGCGCGATCGAGATTTATTGCAGTCCGAAGACGGTAGCTGTTTGGTACTGGTAAGTGCAAAACCCGAACCGGTACTTACCACAAGGGCCTCGACAGGGCTGCTGCTGATGCGGGCGGCTTATCATTTGGGAAACCGCCACGTAGCTTTAGAAGTTGCTGATAATTATTTAAGGCTTTCTCGTGATTCTGTTTTGCAGGGAATGCTGGAAAAAATGGGTTTGGAAGTAATAGAGGAAATTGTGCCGTTTCAGCCGGAAATCGGCGCTTACGGCCACAGTCATTAGGAATGGGGAATGGGGAATGGGGAATGGGGAATGGGGAATGGGGCATGGGGCATGGGGCATGGGGCATGGGGCATTTCAAGCAACAAATAACAAATAACAAATAACAAATAACAGTGAACAAATAAATAACAAATAACAGTGAACAAATAACAAATAACAGTGAACAAATAACAAATAACAGTGAACAAATAACAAATAACAGTGAACAAATAACAAATAACAAATAACAGTGAACAAATAACAAATAACAGTGAACAAATAACAAATAACAAATAACAAATAACAAATAACAAATAACAAATAACAAATAACAAATAACAAATAACAAATAACAAATAACAAATAACAAATAACAGTGAACAATCAACTTTTATGTTTGTTGCAGTTAGCTTTTGCACCTGTGGGAGCTTATAGTTATTCTGAGGGAATCGAGAGTCTGGTAGAAGCTGGTGCGATCGACAGCGAGAGCAGTTTGAGGAATTGGTTGGAAAATTCGCTGGAATTTGGGGCGGTGCGAGTAGAAGCGGCTGTGGCGGTACGGGCTTTGAGGGCGGCGAAGATTGGGGATTTGAGGGCTTTGAGTTATTGGAATGCTTGGGCGACTGCTGCTAAGGAAACTGAAGAGTTGCGCTTGCAAAGTTGGCAGATGGGGCGGACTTTGACGCGGTTGTTGCTGGATTTGCGTGAAGCGAAGCTATCCCGCAGGGAATCGCCCGTACCTTCTGGATTGACAACTATTGTAAAAGATTTGGTGGAAGTTGGCGGCAATCAGTGCAATTTTGCGATCGGCTTTGGGATTGCGGCGGCTTGCTGGCAGATTGAAGAGGAAGCGGCCGTGGTAGGATATTTGTACAGTTGGGCTGCAAATTTGGCGAGTGCGGGCGTGAAACTGATTCCTCTCGGTCAAACTGCGGGCCAACAGTTACTATTAGATTTGCAGTGTCAAATTAGTTTAACGGCGCAAGAAGTTTTACAATTAGAAGATGATGACCTCGGTAGTTGCAGTTGGGGATTGGGACTGGCTAGCATGGCGCATGAAACTCAGTACACTCGCTTGTTTCGCAGTTGAAATTTCAAATTACAAGGTATGTAGTTGCGCTTCAGCGCTCTTCTCTTATATCTGATGAAAGAGCGCTTTCATCCAAGGTACGTAGTTGCGCTTCAGCGCTCTTCTCTTATATCTGATGAAAGAGTGCTTTCATCCAAGGTACGTAGTTGCGCTTAAGCGCTCTTCTCTTATATCTGATGAAAGAGCGCTTAAGCGCAACAACGTACCTAAAAAGCCGTCCAAGATTGCTAAAATCTAAAATCTAAAATTGCTATGAGTGCTTTTCGTGTAGGAATTGCTGGCCCGGTTGGTTCGGGAAAAACTGCTTTACTGGATGCTTTGTGTAAGACGCTGCGCCAACAGTACCAGATTGCTGTGGTGACTAATGATATCTATACTCAGGAGGATGCACAGTTTTTGGTTCGGAGTCAAGCTTTGGAGAGCGATCGCATTTTGGGAGTAGAAACTGGAGGCTGTCCCCACACTGCTATCCGCGAAGATGCTTCGATCAATTTGGTAGCTATAGAAGAGTTAGAATACAAATTTACTAATTTAGATTTAGTGTTTGTCGAAAGCGGCGGCGACAATTTGGCGGCAACTTTTAGCCCGGAGTTGGTGGATTTGACAATTTACGTGATTGATGTGGCTGCGGGGGATAAAATTCCGCGCAAGGGCGGGCCGGGAATTACTAAGTCGGATTTATTGGTAATTAATAAAACAGATCTCGCGCCTTTTGTGGGAGCAGATTTGGGCGTGATGGAACGGGATGCTAAAAAGATGCGCGGGGAGAAGCCTTTTGTGTTTACTAACCTGAAGACAAAAGAAGGCTTAGAATCGGTAGTTAATTTTGTTAAATTGAATATGGCATAGATTGAGAAAATATAGTATAATGTAAGTAAACTCCCACGGCTCGCAATTCCCCGTGAAAACGTCTCCAGACAAATATAGTCTGGTTGAGTCGCGGGAGTGTCAAAAAAATCTCGTTCTAGTTTAGCCCTTTAATGACTAGCAAGTAAGTTATGCTGAGTTGTTATGATGCAGCCAAATACTTTTTGGCTCAGGCAAGTGAAGATGCTGGCGATCTGATATCTAATCTCAAGCTTCAGAAATTGGTTTACTATGCTCAAGGCTTTCATTTAGCTTTGTACGATGAACCGCTATTTCCTGAAGCCATAGAAGCATGGACTCACGGGCCCGTTGTTCCTGATTTGTACCGTCACTATAAAAAGTATGGTACTGGTGCAATTCCATGTCCAGAATATATAAACTTTTCGATTTACGACGAAGAAACTAAGAGCCTGCTTGATGAAGTTTACTCTGTGTTTGGGCAGTTTGCTGCATGGAAGTTAAGCAACATGACACACGAAGAATATCCCTGGAAACTTGCTGCTCAAAATAGCGGAAAAATTACTCATCAATCCCTGAAAAAATACTTCAAGACTCAACTCAATTGTGAAGAAGCATCTTAAGGCAAATCAACGCCAAGAAAAAGGGAAAAGGATTTCATCTAGAGAAATTGTTAATTTACCGCCAGAGCAGGAGTCACCTCTATTTTCTTTGCGATACATGAATAAAGATTACTCTCTTTCTCAATGCACAAAAGATGAAAAGGCTGCTTTTGCAGATACGCTCTACAAATTAAATCAGCTTACCTGGAGTGAGATTAATGCTTGTCCCCGTCACGGATTGGGCTACGAGAAGATAGCCCGAAGTTCCATTAGAGCACCTATTCCCAGCCATCTTAAGGAGGATGTAAATTTTATTGCTTTTCGGTTTTGTGGGATGGCTCCGATGGTTGGTTATCGGGATGGGGCTGTGTTTTATGTTATTTGGTTAGACAGGGATTTTACGCTTTACCCTCATTAAAAAGAACTCGTTAAATTAGTGGCGGTGTCCTATTTTCGCTACCGCACCAACAATTCTCTGACTAAATTTGCCAAACGTTCCGTACTGTCTGTCACCGCTAATTGAAGAGCACCTTGAGACATTTTTGCCAAATATTCGGAATCTTTTAACAAATATAAGACTTTGCTTTGCAATACCTCTGCTGTCAGTTCGCTTTGACGGAATACCACGGCGGCGCCTGCTGCGGCAAATACTTCGGCGTTAAATCTTTGGTGATCGTCTGCGGCGTGGGGGAAAGGAATTAAAATAGAAGGCATTCCTGTAACTGCTAATTCTGTTAGAGCACTGGCGCCCGATCGACTAATTGCTAAATTTGCTCGCTGTAACAAACCCGCTACATTATCATAAAATGGCATCGACAGATACTGTTCGTGCTTCAAGCTTTCAGCATCCGGGTCATTATTTCCGGTGAGGTGAACTACCCACGCACCCGCCTCAAACCAAGCCGGAGCACATTCGCGCACTAATTTATTGACGGCGACGGCACCTTGGGAGCCACCCATTACTAAAATTACAGGTACGCTGTCAGGAATTGGTAACTTTAGAGGTTCGCGAGTTAGGAATTGCGATCGCACTGGCGTACCCGCAACCACCGTTTTCGCGCGGGGTAAATGCTTTGCCGCTGCTTCAAATCCGATCGCCACAGCAGTGCAAAAAGGACTAAACCACCGCGTCACCTTCCCAGGAATTGCATTAGATTCGTGGAGAATCACCGGCAAACCCAAAGAGCGAGCCGCCAAAATAGCCGGTGCTGCGATGTAACCGCCGGTAGTAAATACTCCCTGAAAATTTCCCGCTTTGAGCAACTTCCGTACCTGAATGATCGAGCCGAGGAGTCCGCCCAAAATTCGCAGTGTACCGAGTCCAAATCGCTGCTGAAAGCCTTCAACGGCGATCGTATGGAGGGGGTAAAGGGAGGGAACTAATTGCGTCTCCATGCGGTCTGGCACTCCCAGCCATTCGATCTGACAGTCGCTCAACTGACGAGCTGTGGCGATCGCCGGAAATAGATGTCCTCCCGTGCCGCTAGCTGCAACCAACAACCGCAGGGGGGTTTTTGTCAAGGTATTTGTTTCTTTTACAAGTTCCACAGGTCGATCGATTTTAGATTAGAGGTTTTAGATTATTATGCTTATTATTCCGGCAGTTTCAGCTAATTTTCAATCAGCAATCTAAAATGAGATTGTGCCGTATCTCTCCTTCCGTTGTCAGTTTTTCGTTGCAGGCGAACCGTTGCCCGCGCCGCGACCCCTGACAAATAACCAAAGTATCATCTAATGCGTAATTTTTTGAATTTAGTGCCAAGTGTATCTCAGTATTTTGCCAGCCGTCGGGACGAAAAAGCCGATCGCGCGATCGTGTTTGGCTGCTTCGGCGGCCAGTCGATCGCTCAAATGTTGTTATGTTTAGCAGTTGTAGGTGCTGGCGTATTGCACCCGAGTGCGGTAAGCGCGATCGCGGCAACTCCCCAGGCGATCGCCCAAACCCCTGCCAATGCTCCAGCCCCACTCACCAAACTGCTAACAGAAATAGACGCAGCCGCCAACCGGCGCGATGTCAAAGCAGTCATGGCATTTTACAGCCAGAATTTCACTCATTCTGACGGCTTAAACAGCCAAAGCATGGAAAAAGCCCTCACCCAACTCTGGCAGCGATATCCGAATTTGAATTATCGCACCGAACTGAAGTCTTGGAAAACCGAAGGTAACGCAATTATCGCTGATACCGTAACTACAATTGCAGGCACCCAGAAACAGGATGGCAGAGAATTAAACCTCAAAGCTACCATCCGTTCTCAGCAGCGCTTTGAGGGTGAAAAAATAGTTAAGCAAGAAATTTTAGCAGAACAAAATCAGATTACTTCTGGTAAAAATCCTCCCAAAATTCAAGTGAATGTGCCAGAGCAAGTGAAGGTGGGCGAAGAGTACAATTTTGATGCCATTGTACTAGAGCCGATCGGCAATGACATTTTAATCGGAACTATTTTGGAGGAGCCCGTTAACGAAAAAACTTTTTTCAAGTCCGCAGAAGTCGATCTGGATTTGCTGAATTCCGGCGGGATTTTTAAAGTAGGTAAAGCTCCGGCTACTCCTGAAAATCGCTGGATTTCAGCAGTTTTGATGCGACAAGGCGGAATTGCAATGGTTAGCGTGCGATTGCGGGTTGTTAAATAATAAAATAGGTGTTATGGGGAATTGGGCATCGGGCATCGGGCATCGGGCATCGGGCATTGGAATCAGAACCTGGAAGCTTATCGATCGCAAATAACCAATAACAACTGCTAACAGTCAACTATCAACTGACAACTGACAACTGTCAACTGTCAACTGACAACTGACAACTGTCAACTATCAACTGACAACTGCTAACAGTCAACTGTCAACTGTCAACTGTCAACTGTCAACTGACAAAAAATGATTTCTATCCAAAATCAAATTGTTTTCATTACCGGTGCCAGTAGCGGTATCGGAGCAGCCTGTGGCAAGATATTCGCCACAGGTGGAGCCAAACTAATTTTAGCAGCCCGCCGCCGGGAAAAGCTCGATCGCCTTGCCAAAGAACTTGCAGACACAAAATTAGTCTCCTCAGCGAACGAGATTTACTTGCTAGAATTGGACGTGCGCGATCGCCCGCAAGTCGAATCGGCGATCGCTGCACTGCCCGACGCCTGGAAAAACATCGATATTCTGATTAACAATGCGGGATTGAGCCGCGGTTTAGACAAACTGCACGAAGGCAACTTTCAAGATTGGGAAGAAATGATTGATACCAATGTGAAAGGCTTGCTGTACATGACTCGCTACATCGTGCCGGGAATGGTTAGCCGAGGCCGCGGCCACGTAGTCAATATCGGCTCAATAGCAGGCCGTCAAGCTTACCCGAAAGGTAATGTTTATTGCGCTTCCAAAGCAGCGGTGAGAGCTATTTCTGAAGGATTGAAACAAGACCTTTTGGGAACACCAGTGCGGGTGACGGAAATAGAACCTGGTTTGGTGGAAACAGAATTTAGCAGTGTCCGCTTTCACGGCGATTCAGACAAGGCAAAAAATGTCTATCAAGGACTGACACCGCTGACTGCTGAGGATGTAGCGGATGTCGTGTATTTCTGCGCGACGCGATCGCCCCACGTCAATATTAGCGAAGTCTTGCTAGTTCCGACAGACCAAGCTAGTGCAACTCTCGTTCACAGAAAATAGTTTTGAGGTCTGAATAAAAGACGTATGAATAGTTAAATATTTTCCGCATCCATCAGTATTTTCACATAGATAGGAATCCCCAAACTATCTAGATTTTTTAATATAAATTAATAGAAGACGTATGAAGATTTAAATGGTTCCCGCTTATTTATCAGTAATTTTACATACAAAAAAATCAAAAAAATCATTGATTTTTTTTTGATTAATTGCAGATAAAACTATTCCGGAAATTAGAATTTTAGCCAGTAAAATTCACAAGAGATATGAAGACTCCCGATAGATATCCCCCCTATGCGAGATGACTGGCAATGTCCCAAATAACAAATCCAACTCAACCCCTAAGCGTTCAACCAAACGCTATTGGCGGTTTAATTATTCAAGGCTCGCCCGATATACCAAACAGGATTAACGGTAGTAGCGGTTCGGATCAAATCATTCTAGGTTCTGGTAACGATGAAGTAGCAGCTCTAGGTGGCAATGACATCATATTTGCTCTAGACGGCAATGACACCGTAAGAGGTGGCGACGGCAATGATACTGTCTTCGCCGGTAAAGGCGATGATTTAATCGAGGGCGGTGCTGGCGAAGACGTTCTTTTTGGCAATCAAGGAGCCGATACCATCCGCAGTGGAGAAGGCAATGATACTGTTTTTGGAGGTAAAGGTGATGATTTGATAGACGGTGGCAGTGGCGATGACTTCCTGTTTGGCGACCTCGGCAACGACAACATTTTCGGCGGTGACGGGAACGACAACCTTTTCGGCGGTGAGGGCAATGACTACCTTATCGGTGGTGAAGGAAATGATACTTTGTTCGGCGGTAAAGGCGATGATGTGGTTGAGGGAGGCCCTGGAGATGACTTTGTAAATGGCAATTTAGGAAATGACACCGTTAGGGGCGGCGAAGGAAACGATATTTTGTTTGGCGGCAAAGGCAATGACATCGTAGAAGGCGGTGCCGGCAACGATATTATTTCTGGCAACAGAGGAAATGATACCCTCACAGGTGGTGCAGGAGCAGATACATTCCGCTTCGAGTTTGTCGGTGCCGATAATATGGATACGCTGACAGATTTCAATCCTACAGAAGATAAAATTCAACTCGATGGAGCTGTATTTAATGCTTTGATACCGGGCAATCTAGTTGGCAACCAATTTATTACAGACCCCAATTTCAATCCCAACACTCCTGGGACTCCGGGCGCGGCTAATGTCGTCTACAACCCGGCTGACGGTTTGCTGTACTACCGCAATCAAAACGGACAAGTTTCGATTGTTGCCCAAGTCGGTTCTAACCTGAATCTTGGGTCAAACAACTTTGAAATTATCTAAATTTCAACCCTATGTAGGGTATATCTACCATTGACATATAACTTTTATCAAAAAGATTAGATACTCATGCGGATAGGGCATTGGGCATTGGGCATTGGGCATTGGGCATTGGGCATTGGGCATTAAGATACCTCACTTTTTTTAGAACCGCTATAGATTTGAGATTTGAGATTGAGGGATTGATTGGTCAATACTTCTTTCTGATAATTAATTAGATTTGAGAGTTTAGATTTTATTAGACTTGAGCCGTAGCCGTAGGGTGCGTCAGGTAGAATATTCTTCGTCTGTTATCAAAAATAATCGCCCTGACGCACCCTACAATAACTTTGAATTTTATTGAATTTTAAAATACTTGAAGATATAAATCTAGTGGGAGAACAAGAGTCTATTTTTTTTGATTCAACTCTGACGCTCCTGTGGGAAAGCAAGTATTTATTTTTTGCTATGATTTTTTTTTAAACTGATAACAAACAAGAAAATTCATTATATATAGCACTAACTCTTGCCAATCTTTTTGATGTGGATTATATATAGAGAAGGTACGGTGTATCGCCTGAAAAATAGAGCGTAAATTCTGATTAACAACAAGCCTTGTTACTGTTACTCAGATCTGTCACAACTTACGTACTGCTGCCCAAAAAACTGAATACTTTACTGATTCGAGGTAGGCAACGAAGTAGTTGAGTGAAAATACCTGGTTTCAGATACCATTGTCTCAAAATCATACAACTGTAGGTTAGGGAGTATCCAAACCGATATCAATCAACGCTCCCCCATCGAAAATCCCAAATAGAACATAGTAAGACGATCCGTGCTTCATTCAGTTGACAGTTGACAGTTGACAGTTGACAGTTGACAGCGGCCTCTTCCGGTCAGTCCGAGGATTGGAGTAATGAATAGTCTGATTTGAATTTCTCCCGATCGGGGTTCCGGCTTTAAACCAATTCTTTCTGGTAAGTCCTAATCAGTGTGATGTCAGTTATGACTAGCGGCCACAATTTACATTTTAAAATCAGTAATTTAACTGCGATCGCCACCGAAGCGATCGCACAAAATACCAATTTAGATGTCAGAACTCTTTACAAGACTGGCACTGCTTTCCAACAGCAAGGAAAAATAGCAGCAGCAATTGACAGTTACCAGCAAGCCATATCCTGCTGGAAAAAAAGCTCCGATCGAGCAGTTTTACCCTGGGCTGTCAAAGCATACAGCAATTGGGGCTGCATTCTGGCGCAGGAAGGCAAATTTGATGAAGCAATGGCAGTTTTTCAAACGGGAATAGCTGTTGCGCCCGATGATGCTGCTCTGTACCATAATTTAGGTATTGTGCTGTTGGAAGTGCGGAAACCCCAGGAAGCGATCGCCCTTTACCGCCGCGCGATCGAGTTGCAGCCAGAGTTAGTTATTGCCCGTTACAATTTGGGAAAAGCCTTCCAACAGTTGGGGCTGCATACTTTTGCCGGAGAATGTTTCGATCGGGTAATTAGCCAAAATCCCGATCGAGTGGCGGCTTGGGGCGATCGGGCTATTTCCCTGATCGCACAAGGCAAATTAGCTGAGGCAATGCTATGTTTTCAAAATGCGATCGCTCTCCAAAGCGAGTTTGTTGAGGGTTTTTGCCACCACGTAGAGATGCGGTTGACGGAGGTAGCAGATCTCAATGAACTCGATCGCTCTCAAATAGCCTGTGTCCGATTTCTCAGGCAACTTCAAGAAAAAAACGGCTCTAATTCTGCCATTTCTAGTCTTGCTCAAAATCCGCTGAATTTGTCATCATTGCTCCTCAATTTAGCAGAAACTTACTTTCATCTGGGAAATGCCTTGGCTGAGTACGGCGGGCACGAACAAGCGGAACAATATTACCAAAAAGCTTTACAAATTCAACCTCAGAATGCGGATATTTACTTGCGACTGGCTGATTGCTTGAGTCAGCAGCAACGATTTTCGGCAGCGATTGTAATTTACCGTCTAGTGCTGGTAATTGCGGGCGATCGATCTGATATTTGCGAGCCGTTGCAGGCTGTATTGAAACAACAGCAGAAGTTGCAGCAACTGACTCGCCTTTCCCCCAGTCTAGATCCCCCTAAATCCCCCTTAAAAAGGGGGACTTTGAAAGCGCTTCCGGTTCCCCCCTTAAGAAGGGGGGCTAGGGGGGATCGAGATCTAAATGTCGATCGCCCAGATGATTCCCCTGCAAAAATCCCTGTCGCACCTCAATCCTTCGGACACCCCAGACTTACCATTTTGGGAGATATTGAAAACTCCCAATTTGAGAGTTCCTTACCCTCCATTGTTAACTGGAACCAACAGCAGAAATCCGAATGTCATGGTTTAGATTGTCAGCGGTGTCTCAGGCGGATTTTCAAACAGTTTGAACCCGTGCATTTAGGTGATGGCGTATATTCTTGCGACGGCCAGGCAAAAACAGCGTTTGATTCGCCGGAAACCTTTGTAACTTCCCTCCCCAACGGGCGGGCTTGGATTGTACCGCAGAAAAATTCTTGGATGATTTGCAATGCTATTGCGATTATAGATGAACAAGATCGGCTGTTACCCGAACTTTCCCGCGAATATCCGGGCGAGTTACCCGGATGCGACAATCAACATTCTACTCAGCACAGGTTTTTGAAGTTAAAACCGGAAGAATTGCCGCCTTTAGAAAAGATAGACGGTACGGTGGCGGTATTGGCCGGACTTTCGGGAAATGTCTATTTTCACTGGATGGTAGATATCTTGCCCCGCATCGAAATTCTGCACCGTTGGGGGGTAAATCTGGAGGAGATAGATTGGTTTTTGGTGAATAGCTGCCAGCAGCCTTTTCAGCGAGAAACCCTGAAAGCATTGGGAATTCCTGAATATAAGATTATTGAGAGCGATCGCCATCCTTACATTCAAGCCAAACATTTAATTGTTCCCTCTTTTTCAGGATATTTGGGCTGGCTGTCAATCCAGGGGCTGGAGTTTTTGAGGCGAGTTTTTGCAGGAGAACAATCTCCTAAACTCCCAGAAAGTTGCGCTGGGGAGAGCAAAAATACTCAGCCAGAACGCATTTATATCAGCCGCAACAAATGTAGCTACCGACGAGTTATCAATGAAGAACAAGTCATCGATTTTTTAAGCGGATTTGGCTTTGTTCCAGTGCTACTAGAATCTATGACTTTGAACGAGCAAATAGCTTTATTTGCTAGTGCCAAAGTAATTGTCGCGCCGCACGGCAGCGGTTTAACAAATATTATCTTCTGTTCTCCCGGAACAAAGGTAATTGAGCTGACCTCTGGGAATTATATCAGGCATTACTATTGGGCGATCGGTCAGCAGCTAAATCTCGAACATTATTACGTAACAGGAGAGAACTTTGAGTGCTATCCAATCCGACAGTTAATGTATCAAAATCCATTAACTGAAGATATTTTGGTGAATTTGAAGGATCTCAAAATAATGCTGGGCAATGTCAATGTCATTCCCTCAAAAAAACCACTAAATTTAATATCGCGAGAAAACCCTAAAAGAACCATCAAAATCATGAACCAAGAATCAGGAGATTATTTCCAAAAGCGGGCAGAGTTTTATTTAAAACAAGGCAAGTTAGCTGATGCTATAGCGGCTTGCGAGCAAGCCCTGAAACAACAACCTAATTTTGCGCCAGCTTACAAGACTTTGGGCAAAATTAGTGAAGCACAAGGAAATTCAGCTAAGGCAAAGCATTGGTACACAAAAGCTCTGGAATTTAAGCCCAATTTTGCGGAAGTTTATACTGACCTTGCCGCTCTGTATGGCGCAGAAAAAAATTGGGAAATGGCTTTAGCTTGTCACCAAAAGTCAACATCCCTACCGATGACAAATATGCCAACCCATCAGAATGACATCCCAGAAATTTTAGGTTTCAATCCTGACGATATTGAAGTCTACATTCAAGGTGCAGAATCGTTTTATGCTCTCAGGAAATTTGAGCAGGCTGCGACAGCTTGCCAGCGAGTTATCCAAGTTAAACCCGATGCCAGAGTTTATAAAATTTGGGGGAATGCTAGGCAAGCTCAAGGCAAGGTAGAGGAAGCGAAAAACTGCTACGCTAAGGCTATTGAACTCGATCCTGATTTTGCTGAAGCTTATACTAATTTGGGGACGATTTATGCTCAGGAACAGCAGTGGCAATCGGCGATCGCATTTTACCAAAAGGCGATCGCCCTTCAGCCGAATTTAGCATCAACTTACCGCAATTTAGCTCGGGTGTGGGCGCAAATGGGGCAGCTATCGGAGGCTGACGGGTGCTGGTTTAAAGCGTATTCTCTGGAACCTGCCAAAGCCACGCCTGAAGAACACATCCAATTGGGCGATAACTTTTTGAGGCAGAATCAGGTAACGCAGGCAATACGCTGTTACTGTCACGCGATCGAGCTAAACCCCAATTTTAACCAGGCTTACCAACAGTTAGGCAATGCTCTCAAAGCTCAAAGAAAGTTGCAGGAAGAAATTGCCAACTATCGAAAAAATAGCGAAAATCAGGCTAATCTTTCTGGGGATTTGTTGAATACAGTAGTGGTGGGTGGCAACCCAAAAGCTGAGTTACCTCAGAATCCCCAAACATCTACTTTGCAGGCAAATATTCCAGCTAATTTCTTGCAACTAGATTCGACAAGTTCTGCTGAAAAGCCTCGCGTACAGTTGCAGCAACAGCAAACAATTCCTGCTGTACCGGAACTGTTAAATACGATCGCCAATTCGGCAAATTCTGCACCCGCTGTTCCCAACTCGGCTGATGTTTCGCCCCAGGTGACTGTTGTTGACAGCGGTTTTGCGACAGATTTTCGGAAACAGGATACGGCTGATAACTGCATTCAGCGGGCAGAATCCTATTGCGCTCAAAAACAATTCGATCTGGCTATTGCTGAGTGCAAGCAAGCCATTGAGATTCAACCCGATGCGGTGGCTGCTTACAAACTGTGGGGCAGTATTTTGCAAGGGCGGGGGAATTTAGTAGGGGCGATCGAGTGCTATCAAACAGTTGTCAAAATTAATTCTAGCGACGTGCAAGCCCACGTAAATCTCGGCAGTTTGTATGCCATGAAACAACAGCGACAGCAGGCAATTGCTTGTTACCAAAAGGCGATCGCCCTCCAGCCGAATTTAGCAGCAGCTTACCGGAATTTGGCTAGGGTGTGGACGCAGGATGGCAAGCTGGAAGAGGCGAATGAGTGCTGGTACGAAGCGTTTTCTCTGGAACCGGAAAAGGTATCGCCCAATCACCACTTTAAACTGGGAAATATTTTGTTTCGGCAAGGCAAAATCTCTCAGGCGATCGCCTGTTACCAGCGCGCGATCGAGTTAAATCCGAACTTGAATGGTGTTTACCAAAATCTGGCGAAAGCGCTGACAAAAGAAGGTAGGTTGGATGAAGCTGCTGTCTGCTTGCAAAAAGCGGTGGCACTTAACGGCAACTATTCAGTATCTAGTAAAGCAGTGGATTCTGTTCCCGCCACGACAGGGGTAAGCGCCCATCAAAACAGTCGCCAAACTGCGGCGGAAACTGGGGATACCATTGTTTCTTCGGTAGAGATAAATAATCCTGCAAAGTCTGGGGAAACTCTCAGATTGTCTGCAAAGGCGATCGACTCAGACAAACCTGTGGCAGTTGCCAATTCTCTCAGTGCAGAAGCATACATCAAACAGGCAGAATCTTATTACGCCCAAGGTAAATTTGAGGAGGCGATAACTGAGTGCAAGCGAGCCATTGAAATCACACCCGAGGCGGCAATTGCTTACAAGATTGCGGGGAATGCTACTCAAGCAATGGGAAAAGTTGATGCTGCTAGGTATTGGTACACTGAAGCCTTGGAAATTGAACCCAATTTTGCTGAAATTCATGCAAATTTAGGCAGCATCTACGCTCGTCAAAAACTGTGGCAAAAGTCAATTGTTTGTTATAAAAAAGCAATTGAAATTAAACCAGATCTCGTAGTGGCTTACCGGAATTTAGCTCAAGTTTTTGTGCAGTCTGGCTTTCCACAAGTAGGGGCAGAATACTGGTATGAAGCTCTCACTTTAGATATCAAGTGGGCAACTGCTGAGGAACACTTTACTCTGGGCAATACTTTGCTACAGTTCGGTCAGTTGGAGAAGGCAATTTCCTGTTACCGGCGGGCAATTCAGTTGCAGCCGAGTTATGCGGATGCTTATCACAATTTAGGGGAAGTTTTGAGCGTTCGGGGTGAGTGGGAAGATGCGATCGCAGTTTACCAGCAAGCGATCGAACTGAACCCATATTATGAGGGGTCTCATTACAGTTTGGGGAAAGTTTGGGCTAGTCTCGATCGGCGGGAAGACGCGATCGCCTGTTATCGGACGGCGATCGAATTAAATCCCCACTTTGCTCAAGCATATCAAAGTTTGGGGGAAGTTTTAGATAGTCGCGGTCAGTTGGATGAGGCGATCGGGTGTTATGAAAAAACCATTGAATTGAAACCTGATATCTGGGAACTTCACCAAAAATTAGGTGATGCTTTGCAAGAAAAAGGCGAAATTGATGGAGCGATTCACGCTTACAACCGCGCGATAGAACTGGCAAATAATTAGTTATCTATTTTCCGGATACTGATTCAGGAAACAGAATAATAAATCACAAGGATTTGACTGTATCAATTTTTAGCAGGTATAGGATATGAACAGCGAAACCAATAATATCATAGAATTTCCTCTTAATAACAATTCCGATTCATTCCTCGCGCGCCAACCAATTGACAATTTGTTGAATCCGCAATCTTTGGTTTTAAAAAGAATCTACTTAGAAGGTGACGAACAAGATAGGAAGAAAGTGCGCGATTCCTATAGCATAGTCAATGCTAGCTTTAGCCATGCTAAACCTCACTACAGTTTAGGAAAAGTTTTTGCCAAAAAAGGAGAGTGGGATAAGGCTATTTCGTCCTACCGTCAAGCCTTAGATTTGACATCTGATTCAGCGGAAATTTACCAGAGTTTGGGAGATGCTCTTGTTAAAAAGAGCGAGTTAGATGAAGCTGTCATAATTTATCAAAAAGCTATCGAAATTCAGCCTTCTCTGTGGGAAGTCCACCACAATTTGGGGGATGTTTTGCAAGTACAAGGAAGATTAGATGAGGCTGTTGCTGCGTATCGTCGGGCGATCGCCTTTAACCCCGATTTTTCTTGGTCGCACAATAATTTAGGGGATGTGCTGATTAAGCAGGAGATGTGGGAAGAGGCAGCCCAAGCGTATAAAAGTGCGATCGGGCTAAATCCAGGCTTCCATTGGTCTCACTATAACTTGGCGGATGCTTTAGTGCAGTTGGAGAGGTGGGAAGAGGCGATCGCCACTTATCGGTGTGCAATTAATTTAAAATTGGATCTGCCTTGCGTGCAAGAAAAGTTAGCCGATGCGCTGAAAAATCACAGTCCGCTGTCAGCCAAAGAAGCTATTAGTTGTTACAGTCAAGCTATTGAGGAAAATCCAGATAATATCAAAGTCTATCACAAGGCTTTGGAAGTTAATCCAAAAGACCCGAAACTCTATTTAGGTTTGGGTAATGCTCTCGCAAGACAGGACAATAGAGATGGAGCGATCGTATTTTATCAGATGGGGCTACAGTTCAAGCCTGGTGACTTTGAACTTTCTTTGCAGTTATCCAAAGCCTTGATAAATATCAAGGATGGATTTGAGGATGCGGCAATAGAGTCGCAAGCCGAGACGATCGACTTTTATAGCAAGCAGAGGGCAAATTATGTCAACTCCTCAAAAATGCTGTTACCAGTTCAATTCTCGCCGATCTCAAAATCTATACGATATCAAGTTGATATTGTTGTCTGCGTTCATAATGCTTTAGAGGATGTGAAAGAGTGTTTAACCTCTATTGTCCGACACACCAAGGTTGACTATCGCTTGCTCATTGTAGATGATGGCTCTCAACCAGAAACTAGAGATTTTATTCAGGCGTGGGTTAAAGATGTTTCGCAAGCAATTGTTTTGAGAAATGAGACGGCTCGCGGTTATACCAAAGCAGCTAATATCGGTATGCGGGCCAGTACGGGTGACTATATAATTTTGTTGAATAGCGACACAATTGTCACTCCTGGCTGGATAGAAAAATTAGTTGACTGTGCTAATTCACGAAAAGATATTGGCATAGTCGGGCCTCTGTCAAATTGTGCATCTTGGCAATCGATTCCTGAAATATTTGACAATAAGGGGGGCTGGATGATTAACAGCGTTCCTGATGGATTTTCACTGGAGACTTTTAGTGAATTAGTAGAAAATGTTTCGGAAAAGGCATTTCCTAATGTGAATTTTGTTAATGGCTTCTGCTACATGATTAAGAGAGCAGTGCTTGAGGCAATTGGGTGGCTGGATGAAGAGAGTTTTCCCTACGGGTATGGGGAAGAGAATGATTTTTCAATTCGAGCTAAGAAAGCTGGGTTTAAACTAGCGATCGCTGACAATGCCTATGTCTATCACTCTAAGTCTAAAAGTTTTGGACACGAACGCCGTCAAGAGCTTTCTAAACAAGGTTCTACAGCGTTTAAACAGAAGCATCCCGATATTAATGTCAAAGCTTTGACTGAGGAAATCAAAAACAATCAAACTCTCGATCGTTTACGCCTCAAGCTCCGCGAACATATCATATCAAATCCGGCAGCATCGGTATTATGAGAGTGCGAGCGTCTCGCTCGCGGCATAGATCGCGGCATAGATCGCACTGATAAACTGTTCTGCATTTAAATTGGATATCAAAAAAAATCAGACTCTTGTGGGGTGTCCCGCCCGCCCTGAATATACAATTTAAATGTGCGATAGCTTATCATCCAAATATATTATTCCGAGGGAGCATCCCGATTGTGCAAACATATCCGCAAGGGCGAAGCATTCGCGCCTGTATCCTATCGACTATATGAGAGATTTTTAGCGCGAATGCTTCGCCCCTACAAAAACGGGATGCTCTCTATTCCGATGCAGCCGGAAATGATATTAGTCATTAGTTAGCAGTCATTAGGGGTGCATCTCAATGCAAGCGAATATATCCGTAGGGGCGAAGCATGACCGCAGAAAATAGGAGGTTATAACTAATAATTTATATGCGGTCATGCTTCGCCCTCTTCAAAAACCAGATGCACCTGTCATTAGTCAGCAGTGATTAGTCATTAGTTACTGATTATTGGGAAATATTAAAAATAACACATAACAACTGTCAACTGTCAACTGTCAACTATCAACTGTCAACTATCAACTGAAAATAGGGTTTATATGTCAGAAAAAGTCGATCTAGAAAAGGCAGAAAATCATTTCCAAACTGGCCAAAAACTTGAACGGGAAGGGAAATTAGAAGAAGCGATCGCTATTTACGCTCAAGCTATTCAAGCCAACCCAAATAACTCTGAGTTTCACCGCAGTTTAGGAGAGGTTTTGCAACGGCTGGGGCGACATTCTGAAGCGATCGCCAGCTACCGTAAAGCTATAGAGCTGCAACCGAAGTTTTCTAAAGCTTACCACAACCTAGGAAATGCCCTGAGCCAAATGAAGCAGTGGTCTGAAGCGATCGCCTCTTACCGTCAGGCGATCGAACTCAAACCCAACCTCCCCACAGCTTACTACCGTTTAGGGGAAGCTTTGCAACAACTTGGAGAAATGGAAGAAGCGATTGTCGCTTACCGTCAAGCTATTGAACTCAACCCAAATAACCCTGACTTTCACCACAGTTTAGGGGAATTTTGGCGGCAACAAGGGAAATATCAGGAAGCGATCGCCTGTTACCGTCAAGCTATTGAGCTGCAACCGAAGTTTTTTAAAGCTTACCATAACTTAGGAAATGCTCTGGGTCAACTGAAGCAATGGTCTGAAGCGATCGCCTCTTACCGTCAGGCGATCGAACTTAACCCAAATATTCCTGAGTTGCAATTCAGCTTAGGAGAGCTTTTGCAGCAACAAGGGAGACATTCCGAGGCTATCCCTTGTTACCGTAAAGCTATAGAGCTGCAACCGAAGTTTTCTAAAGCTTACCACAACCTAGGAAATGCTCTAGGTCAAATGAAGCAGTGGTCTGAAGCGATCGCCTCTTACCGTCAGGCGATCGAACTCAAACCCAACCTCCCCACTGCTTGCTATCGTTTGGGCGAAGCTTTGCAACAACTTGGACAGATAGATGAGGCGATCGCCAGTTACCGTAAAGCTATTGAACTGAAACCCGATTCTTCGGCCAAATTTTACTACAATTTAGGAGAACTTCTCAGCCAAAGACACCAGTGGGAAGAAGCAATTAGCTGTTATAGTCAAGCCTTCGAGATTGACCCAAACTTTTCGCCAGCCTATTACAAATTAAGGCAAGCCTTAGCCCAAAACGGTCAGCCCGATCGACAAGACAAAACAGTTTCCTGCGAGCGACCTGCTGTCAAGTTCAATGTCAATCATGAAGTTCCCAAAATTTTGTTTATTCTCCCCGTCAAAGGCGGTGGAGGAGGCGCTCATTCAGTAGTGCAAGAATCCTTAGCACTTTATCGCTCTGGGATTCCTATCAAAATAGCCGTCAATCAGTCTAACTTTACTGACTTTTTAAATGGTTACAAAGAAATTCCCGAAATTGGTGAAATTGCAGCTTCTTATCAAACTTTAACTGAGTTCAAAAAATTAGCTCAAAATTTCTCTGTAGTCTGTGCTACTACTTACAGTTCAGTAAAAATCCTGGAAGCGTTAGTTAGAGAAAATCCCCAGATATTGCCAGCTTACTACATACAAGATTACGAACCATTATTTTCTTACATAGATACTCCAGAATGGGAAGAAGCGCGACAATCCTATGGACTGATTCCCCATGCTATCCAGTTTGCTAAAACTCAGTGGTTGTGCGAGATTGTTAATCGCAATCATGCTGTCAAAGTCCACAAAGTAGAAGCCAGCATCGACCATCAAGTTTACTCCCCCGATCTGAAGAGTGAAAACTCTCGTATAGAGATTTCTATGATGGTAAGATTCACCACGGCCAGACGCGCTCCCCGTCGTACATTAGCTGTCGCTAAAATTTTATCAGATTTGTTTCCAAATCAAGTACATTTTACTATCTTTGGCTCTGACCGGAGTCTGATTGAATCTGCTGGGATACCGATTCCAGAAAATACTACGATTTTTCCTCATCTGAGTCGCTCCGAAGTCGCGGCCCTGCTGCGAAACTCAGATATATTTCTAGATCTTTCTGATTTCCAGGCTTTTGGCCGTACAGCTATAGAAGCAATGGCTTCTGGCTGCATTCCAGTTGTCCCCGATAAAGGAGGAACAGATGAATTTGCGATCGCTGACTTTAACTCTGTAGTCGTTGACACCACATCGATTGAGGATTGTGTCAAGGGAATTGGTAAGCTCATTCAAGCCGATCGCAATGTCTTATTGCAACTCAAGTTAAATGCTATTGAAACAGCGGCCAGATATTCACCAAAACGTGCTGCTTTTAGCATTTACAATCTTTTCTGCAATGAGCTACTTCAACTTGCTTCATAGATATTTTTAGGAGTTTCAAGTAAGTATTATGTTAGACCCTGTTCTTCAAAGGCGATATCTCAATAAAGTTCAGCTCCAACTAATGACCCGAAAGCGATGGGCTTACCTACGCTATCTTCAGATGCGTGAAGGATTAATCGAAGCCTTAAAAACGGCAGAAATCAAATCCTTTCTCAGCGTTGGCTGTGGAGCTGGATTAACGGAGGTAGCTCTCGCTCTAGAATTTCCTGCAATTGAGTTTTACCTCACGGATATTGATACTAAAGCCAATATTCAACAGCGATTAGGGATGCGGATGGCCACCGAATGGGTGATTGAAAATGTCAAATGTGACACTTACGATACTTTGACTCCCTCATCAGAATCCTACGATCTAGTAGCCTCGATTGAAGTCCTAGAACATATCGAGGCTGACAAAAAAGCAGCGATTAATATGCGTGCAGCATCACGGAAGTATGTATTTGCACTTGTTCCATTTGCCAGTCATGAAACTAACCTCAATAAAAAAATGAGAGAAAGTGTCTGGAAAAATCACCAGCATTATCGCGTCGGCTACAATGCTGATAGCATCCAGGAAATTTTCCCAGATATTACAATTTTACGTGGGTGTTACTGGAACGATGCTGGTATTAAACTGCGCCAAAAACTTGAACACTTGTCTGATGAAGAAATCCGGGCTTTATTGCCACATTTAACTCAGCTAGCTAAAACAGATATTCGTAACAGTATCCCTGGCGCTGATGGAAATTGTCATGGAATGTGGATTTTGTCAAAAGTCTGAATTATATCTTTTGACAGTTGACAGTTGACGGTTGACTGTTGACTGTTGATAGTTTACAGCATTTGACAAATTAGGTACGTAGTTGCGCTTCAGCGCTCTTTCCTGATATTAGCTAAGAGCGCTGAAGCGCAACTACGTACCTTTGCTCAGTCGCTCAAGAAAAAGTGAGACCTTTTTGATAAATCAAATGTTTGTATGGGAGATTGCGAACATCGGATACACTTACATTATTAGACAACCAAATAATGCCAACAACTTCTCGATAAACTGGTTGGTTGAATTCCACTATTGGTTTTACTTCATGTTTTTCTTGTTCCCAATGCTGTTGGTTTTTGAGTGACGATAACGGGTGAATAGTTGTATCTTGAGAAGAGTTGACCAAGACTCTCCCATAAATTTCATAGTTGGGAACATTGAGTTCTTCAAGAATGTTCTTTACCTGTTGGGCTTGGAGATGTAAAGTATGACCTGTCCAGTCAGACCAATAAAATTTTAGTCCTAAAGATTTTAAGTAGTCATCGGCATCAAAAAAAGGCCCTTTAATAAAAACGAATTTTCTAGAAATTCGGATAGCATTTTTTATGGCTTCTTTGGCATAATCTAATTTAGGTAAATGCTCCAAAGTATGGTTGAGAATTGTAAAATCCACGCAACCATCAGGGAGATCGAGATTGCAAAAATCTCCTTTGATGGCATCATATCCAGCAGCTTTGGCTGATGCTACCTTCTTCGGATCGAGATCGATGCCAAATCCCTTACGCCCTTTGAGTATGTTGATTCCAAATTGAATTGAGCTACCGTTAGAACAGCCAAAGTCTGCAAAATCAAAACTTGTAATATCGAACTCACTCATAATTCTCTTCCAATCAAAATCAAATGTATTGCAACTAGAGATAATTAATTAATACATGATTTTGGTAAGGGTTTCAGGAAAATAGATGTGGTTCTGCGAAGAGAATAGATGCGTTATGCGAGATGTGGCAGTGCATCTGGTTTTGGAAGAGGGCGAAGCATGACCGCATATAAGTTATTAGTTATCATCTCATATTGACTGCGGTCATGCTTCGCCCCTACGGATATCTTCGCTTGCATTGAGATGCACCCGATGTAGCAGTGCAATTTGCCTTTTTTTATATACCGCAAACTTCCAATCTACATCCTTCCCTGATTCAATCCGGATTAAATAGGAAACTTCAGAACAAATAACTATTAACGAACATATCCCCAATAGTACGGTATGCCTAGTCCAAAACCATTGATAACTCGTCCACAGCGTTTAGGTTCATCTAGAACCTACTACAAATTTCAAGGAAAACCTTACAAGCATCTGGAAATAGAGATTAAATTAACTTCTTTAAAAACGATAGCTACTGCTATTTTGTTAGGGGTTCCTTATCTGGGGTTTATTTACGTGTTTTTTTCTGGAGGAGCAAAAGTTATAGCTGTTGGTTTGGTAGTAGTAGGTATCTTGATAGGGGGAACGATCGCACTTTTATACTACTTAAACAGACAAGAGCCTGTCAAACCGCCGACAAATCAAAACAAACGGCGGTAATACCCAGCCCCAAACTCTATTCTGGGGCTGACGCTAGCTCGATCGCTCCATCCGAAATACGATCGCCCCTCCCGACTGCGAAATTCAGATTTTGGGTATCATCAAGCGATCTGTTGAAAATTTTGATACAACTGTCCGGATTGCTACTGAATTCCCAGGAAAGTAGATTAGTAGATGCACCCTGATAATTAACTCCCGACCAATTTTGGCCGGGTTTTTTTTGAGCGATCGCACGCACAGCCGTAAATTCTCGCAAATTTCCCAAATTCTCCGGAAAAAGGTGTGGTGTTACCGGAGAGTAGATTAGTAGATGCACCCTGATAATTAACTCCCGACCAATTTTGGCCGGGTTTTTTTTGTCGATCGCACTTTATGAGCAAATTCTGGCAAATTTCCGAAACTATCCCGAAAGAGGTACGGTACTACCGGAGACTAAATTAGTAGATGCANNCTATCCCGAAAGAGGTACGGTACTACCGGAGACTAAATTAGTAGATGCACCCTGATTAATTAACTCCCACGCCAATTTTGGTTTGGGGGTTTTTTTTTGGCGATCGCACTTTATGAGCAAATTCTGGCAAATTTCCGAAACTATCCCGAAAGAGGTACGGTGCTACCGGAGACTAAATTAGTAGATGCACCCTGATTAATTAACTCCCAACCAATTTTGGCCCGGGAGTTTTTTTTGTCGATCGCACCTCAGATCAAATCCGATTGCATAGCCCTGTATTCATCTCCATCTTCTCTCTCTGTGTCCTCTGCGCTCTCTGCGGTTAAATAATTCCGATACAACCGGAAACGATATCAAGCCATCAACTCTGACTAATTTCCCAAACTGTCCGGAACGAGGTACTGTCGCGCCGGAGACTAAATTAGTAGATGCACCCTGATTAATTAACTCCCGCGCCAATTTTGGCCGGGTTTTTTTTGTGTTAAGGCTGATGCTGAAAAAATTTGAGGTAAGTTTCCGGATTGCGCTGGAATTCTGAGGAAGCTTAGTTGGTAGATGCACCCTGATTAATTAACTCCCGACCAATTTTGGCCGGGTTTTTTTTGGCAAAAATTAGATATAACCAGAGGTAGCGACTGTTTGAGGGCTGAAGTATAAGCTCAGAAACCCGGTTTCTAGGAGTTTTGCTCTTGGGTTACGACAAATGTTGAAAGAAACTGAGATCTTGCACCATTCTCAATTACCTTTTTATGAACAGGCAAGATGCCTGTTCCACAAGAAAATTCATCTTTTGTGGAACGGGCATCTTGCCCGTTCTTGAGAATGGTGCAAGATGTGAGAAGAAACCGAGTTGCTGAAATAAATTTTCTAAATTTTCCTGAATGTGGTGCTGTCGGAGCGGAGATTAAATTATGTAGATGCACCCTGATTAATAAACCCCAGCCAATTTTGGCCGGGGTTTTTTTTGATCGAAAGCTGGATCGAGTCGATCGACCTACAACAGATCGAAAGACTGCACCTCAAGCACCGGGCCGATCATCGCAAAAGTCATTACATCCTTGCGGATTTCACCTTTGACGCTGACTTTAAGACCAGCTTTTTTCAACTCAGAAGGAGCATCCTTAAGTTCGTAGGTTTCCCCATCTTCGCCGATTAAAGCCCAAGTGCCCGGGCCTAATCCTTTGCGTTCAATTTCGCCTTTGACTGTAATACTCATGCTGACTGCGCCTCTGTTTTAATAGCCAAACGTGCCAATCCAAAACACAACAAAGCATTGACAATCAAGAATGTTTGTGCTACTAAACCAGTTCCCAATCCCCAAACTGCGGGAGAGAGAACAGCATTCACTGCTAAACAGCTAGCAAAGCCGATCGAAGTTGCGATCGCGATCCACTTCCACTCTCTGTGTCCCAACAGCAAAACAATCAAAATCCCGGGAATTAAAACGCTAGCAAATAAGGGATTCAGCATACTGCTGCCGTTAATTGCACCGCCGAGTTCGGGGATAGAACTACCCATGATTCTCATCGGCCACTGCGGCAAGTCAAATACGAACAAGTTGCGGAGGAAACAGAAGCCAGAACTTCCAGCAATCAAGCCGCCGGAAAAGCCCCAAGTCCACTGGAAGGGGAAATAATTCCGCAAAATGAAAGCCAGCAGGTAAGAACCGAGCACCATGGCAATTTTCGGCAACAGGGCGACTGCACCGCCGTCAATCCAGAAGCGGGGGCTGAGATAGCCGTTGTCGCGCAGCCAGCGGAAGAAGTCGCGGAAGTTGATTTGTCCACGCTGGGCTAGCTGAACTGCTGCGCCTGCGTCTAGATGTCCCGAACCAAAATGGTTTAAGGGGTCTTCTGTGACATTTCGCGAGGATTGCAAGAGTATGCTGCGAATTTGGTCTGGTTCTGTGATGCCGGAGGCTTTGATTAGGGCTGCTACGCCGGCGACGTGGGGAGAAGCCATGCTGGTGCCTTGGTAGGCTTCAAAGACTTCGTTTCCTGTTTCTGGGTCGATCGTACTTTGGAGAATTTTGCCCAGTTCAGAACCACCGGGGGCAGAAATGTCAACCCCGGCGCCGAAATTGGAATAATCGGCTTTTTCTTCGTTGGGGCCGAGGGCAGAAACGCCGATGACGTGGGGATAGCGGGCGGGATAGGAAGCGGAACTTTCGCCGGAGTTGCCTGCGGCTGCGATGATGACAACGCCTTTAGAGTGGGCGTAGTCGATCGCCTCTTCCATTAACTGACTTTCGCCACCGCCACCTAAACTCATGTTGATGACATCTGCGCCATTGTCTGCTGCAAATTTAATTGCTTCGGCAATGTCGGAAACTGTACCGCCACCGCTGCCGCCTAATACTTTGAGCGGCATTAAAGCTGCTTCGTAGGCGATGCCTGCGACGCCGTAGTTGTTGTTAGTTGATTGGGCGACAGTACCTGCGACGTGAGTACCGTGGCCGTGGTCATCGTAGGCTTCGGCGCGATCGTTTACAAAGTCGTAGCCCGGTACAAATTTGGTTTCTTTTAAGTCGGCAACGGGGGTAATGCCGGTGTCAATTATCGCTACTGTTGTACCGCTGCCTTTGGTTTCGTTCCAGGCAGATTCTACGTTGATGCTGCGAAGATTCCACTGCTTGGTATACATGGGGTCGTTGGGAATCTCGAAAGCGCTGTATACGTAGTTCGGTTCAATGTATTCGGTATCTTTAGCCAAATTTGATTTTCTCAGGGCTTTTAGCAAAGTGCGATCGCCCTTGACAACATACACATTATCTGATGTTGAGAATTCGCTGTTGAGTTGGGGTGATATTTGGTACTGTTGGGCGATCGCATTTACTTCTTTGGCAATCTGGGCAGCACCGATATCTTCGCGGAAATCCAGCACAATCGAGTCGTAAGTGCCTTGAGTAGCCAGTCCTGGGAAATTTGAAATCGCCCAGCCGAGCCCGATTAAAAATAAGCACAAAAGGAAAAACTTTTTCATGGCCGATCGTCCGTTTAGGGAAGGCTTGTTCACCACAATAACCCAATTTTCAGTGCGATCGCCAGTTTTACGGGTGGCGGCTGCTGGATAACTCGCGGGCGGGCCTTTGGTATGTGGTGGTGGGGGCTGCCCGTGCGATCGCAAATTGGTATAATTTCTAGTTTAAATTGCCGAGCAAGTTTGAGGAGTTCAATCAATTGTATCATGAGAGGAGATGGCAAACAAAACCGGGAGTATTTTTTACCAGAAATAATTGGTTTAAAGCCTCTCCCCGATCCGGATAAATTAAAAGAAAACTATTCATTACTCCAATCCTCTTCCTTTTAGGTAGAGGTCGCCCTCATCTGTCAACTGTCAACTGTCAACTGTCAACTGAATGAAAAGGATATTGCATGGAAAGAGGTTTAATGTGGCTGCCGCTGCTGGCACTTTTTATTGCTCTGGCTTGGGCTGGATGGAACGAGTATCAAAAGTTAGAAGCGTATCGCGTCTGGGCGGAACAATTCGCTAAGGCAAAATACGATATTTATGCTGTACTCGGTCAGCAAGAAGACTGTTTGACTTGGGGGAAACCTACTCGCAGCGGCCCTGTGAATTTGCAAAGTTTTTCGTTGAAAAATGTGCAGTCGCTGCGGTTGTTAGTTAACGGTGCTGTGGTAGATTTAGAATCGCCGCCGAATTCTGGAAAAGCGATCGCCATAGAATTTCTGTTAAAAGATACTGCGGCGGTGCAGGTTCCTTTTACAGAAGTTCCTCTAGCAACTAAATGGGCAAAGTATTTGCAACAGGAATTGCAGAGATTTCTCTAAGATTATAGAGTCAATGCCATTTCTGAATCCTCTGATGTCCGGTAGATAGCTCGCAATCAAATAGGTTTGTAGTGAGGGAGCATCTCATTTTTGCAAAAAGCATTTTTTCTTTCAGTGCTGTCCCCGCTCGCGTGCTTTATAAAGCACGCGAGCGGGGACGCTCGCACTACAAATGCAAAACTCAGAGGCTCCCTGTAGTGAGGACTTCAGTCCGCATAAAATCCGAGGACTGAAGTCCTCACTACAAACGAGATAACTGTTATTTTACCCGACTATAAATTGTTTTTTACCTTCCCCTTCCCCTGCGAATGCAAATACAGGAATTTTTACAGCGCTACCAAGAGGGAGAGCGTAACTTTGCTCATATTGACCTCAGCGGTGCTAGTTTAAGCGGTGTCAACCTTCGAGAAATAGACTTAACTGGTGCTAACTTGACGGGTGCTAATTTGAGCTGGTGTTTTTTGAGCAATGCTAAGTTAATTGGGGCTTGTTTGCGCCGCGCGGATCTCCGCAGTGCGGGGATGGCTGGGGCGAATCTGACTGGGGCAAATTTGAGCGGAGCAAATCTTGCGAAAGCAGATTTGCGTCTTGGTTGTTTGGAAGCAGCAGATCTTAATTGGGCGGCGCTGTGCGAGGCGGATTTGGGCGGTGCTAATCTTCAAGGAGTTAAATCTGACCAAATTAATTTAGAAAAAGCTAAACTCGACGGCGCGCAGTTGATGGGGGCGGAATTGATGGAGGCGAATCTCAACCGCGCGAGTCTTGTTGGTGCGAATTTGACGGGTGCTAATTTGCGGGAAGCGCATTTGGTGGAAGCGAATTTGCGATCGGCAATTTTGAGCGGTGCAAATTTGATTGAAGCTGACTTGAATGGTGCGATTTTGCGATCGGCAAATCTGACGGGCGCTGACTTGCACCGAGCTGTGCTGGCGGGGGCGGATTTGACTGAGGCGGTGCTGGATCGGGCTGATTTGAGTCGAGCGAATCTGGCGGGTGCTTATTTATTGAAAGCGAGTTTTAAGCAGGCGCTTTTGCTGCGAGCTAACTTGCAAGAAGTGTATTTGCTGCGGGCGGATTTGAGCGAGGCTAATTTACGCAGTGCTGATTTGCGGAAAGCTGATTTAAGCGGCGCTTATTTGGTGGATTCGATGTTGGCTGAAGCGGATTTAAGAGAAGCTTGTTTGATTGAGTGCCATTTAATTCGGACGGATTTGGAGGGGGCGCAGCTTACGGGGTGCTGCATTCAAAATTGGCAGGTTCAAGATGTCGAGCTGTCTAAAGTTAACTGTCGTTATGTTTTTACTGACTTTGATTATACTGCGAAAGTTGTGGCAAATCGCTTTCCGGTCGATCGCGATTTTGAGTCTGGGGAATTGGGACAGCAGTATCACGAGGAAAGTTCGATTGTGGAGGTGTGTTTTGGTGAGTTTCCTAATTGGGAGGCTTTGGTGTTTACGGTGCGTCGGGTGGAGTTAGAGAGTTGCGAACTTCAGTTGAACATTCAATTTTTTGAGTCTGCCCGAGAGCAAAATTTACTGCGGCTGAGCGCGAACCGTTTGGTGAATGGTAAGATTTTGGGCGATCGCATATTGGCGCTTTATCCAGATATGTTGGAAAAGGTTTTAGCTAAGGGCGCTGAAATTTTGATTTTGCTGGGATTGGCTGTTGCGGATAACGGTTCGCAGGAGGAGTCAGCAACACCGCAGCCACCAAGGCCGCTCCCAAAAGAGGTGTTGCTCAGAAGACAGGAAATCTACGAGCGAATGGTGCGCCAAATTTCGTTTATTTTGATGTCTCAGACGCCGGATAAATTCTCTGAAAGCGTACAGCGGTTGTTGGATTATTTGAAGCAGGAAGGTGTTCCGACAGAGCAGATTCAGAAGAAAGTAATCAGTCAGGCGATCGTGGAGCGGGCCAAGCAAGACGCGGGTTTTCGGGAACAGTTGTTGAGGTGGGAGAAAACGGCGTCGGCGAGTATTCGCTGTTCGATGATGGGGGAAGCGGTGCGATTTGCGATCGCCCTTTTGTGGGAATGAATAGGGAGCATCTCAGTTTTGCATTTAGAGTGCTGTCCGGAGCTCGCGTATTGTACACGCGAGCGGGGACGCTCGCACTGTTTCTGCGTACACAAAAGCCCGCGAGTTTCTCGAAAGCCCGCGAGCGGGGACGCTCGCACTGTTTTTTTGCGATCGCGTGTTTCACCCCGGGCCGCGAGCGGGGACAGCACTTTTTGTCGTCAGATTAGCTGTTTTCCCAGAAAAAAGGATATTTTTCAGGTGTATCTGATAAGTTAGCTTTGACAGGATTTTGTTTAATATATTCCCAGGTATTGATAAAATGTTGGTGGCTGTTAATAATTTCCGCGTGTCGCCCATCTTGCCAAACTTTACCGATATGCTTCATTACTTTAGGAATCTCGGTTGAACTGAAACCTTTAAGACTATGAAGCAAGCTTCCAATTGACCAGTCTTGAGAATCAGACTTCGGAAAAGGCTGAAGCAAAAGATGTACGTGATCTGGCATAATAACGGCAGCGAATAGTTGATATCTTTGGTTGTGAAAGTGCAAGGTAGAATCTAGAACAACTTGTCGAGCCGGTGGAGTTAGTTCTAGTCTTTCCCAGGTAACGAATGTTATAAAATGGATATTCTTGGGGAGTGGTAATTGAATAAAATCTTGTTTCAATGACATTGATTTACCTCATTTAATTGCAAATTGGATTGAGTGCCAGGGACGGCGTGGAAAAATTGGCAAAAATCGCCGGAAATCCTACAGTGCGAGCGTCCCCGCTCGCGTGGAAAAATACCCATCGCTCGCGGATCAAAATTGGCAAAAATCGCTGGAAATCCTACAGTGCGAGCGTCCCCGCTCGCGTGAAAAAATACCCATCGCTCGCGGATCAAAATTGGCAAAAATCGCCGGAAATTGCACAGTGCGAGCGTCCCCGCTCGCGGGAAAGAATAGCCCAATCCCGAGCAAAAATCAACAAAAATTGTCGGAAATCCCACAGTGCGAGCGTCCCCGCTCGCGTGGAAAAATACCCATCGCTCGCGTGGAAAAATACCCATCGCTCGCGTGGAAAAATACCCATCGCTCGCGTGGAAAAATAGAAAAATACCCATCGCTCGCGTGGAAAAATACCCATCGCTCGCGTGGAAAAATACCCATCGCTCGCGTGGAAAAATACCCATCGCTCGCGTGGAAAAATCAACATCAATTCGGTACAAGAATCAACATCAATCGTGCGGCAAAATCAATATATAGCCTTTCTCAAAAAGATGAGGTATAACTGACAGCTCATATAACCACTAAACTAAGAAGGGCCCAAGCCCAACAACATACCTCATCTTTCTGAGCACCGTTATAAATAGCCCGATCGCACTATTCCTCCACCAGCCAACCAATTACCAATCTTGACTCGCCAGTTGGCGGCCCGCTAAAGCCCGCACTTGCTCGTCTGCATCGGCAACTGCGAGCGATCGCACCAATCGCAAAGTTTCCTCATTTTCGGGATAATGTTCGATAATTGCTTCGAGTGCTGTAAACCGGGGATTGTAAGCAAAAGAACCTGTTCTATCGTAGGCATCGGTAAGAGCTCTGTGGCGCAAAAACTCAAACATTCCCGGTTCGTCCTTCCATCCCCGAATTAACTCTACCAGAGCGATCGCCCGCACTTGCGAATCATCATCCTGCTCGGCCCTAATTTTCAGCCACTCAAAAGTTTGAGACTCATTTGTCCGCCCCCGGGCTAACTTTTGCAAAGCAATTTTCCTAACAGCCGAACTCTCATCGCCCTCTGCTTTAGCCTCCAACATCCGCAAAGTTTCAGCACCATCGGGCCAATTGCGAGCAAGTTCCTGCACCGCCACCTCACGCACCTCCTCATCCCCAGCATCAAGCTGAATTTTCAACCAAGACAAGGTTTCCGGCTCTTGCGGCCATCCCCGCGCTATTTCTCGCACCAGCACGCTCAGCAAGTGAGAATTGGGCTCCGACTCCGCCAGTTGTTTGAGAAAAGGCAGCGTCTCGCCCCGGTGTCCCCAGCCTCTTGCTATCTGTTCCACCGCAGTTTCTCGGACGTTGATGTGTCTGTCTGATTCAGCCAGAATTTTCAACCATTCAAAGACTTCGAGACTGGCTGACGGTAAGGTGGCTGCGGCTACTACTACCACTTGCCGCACAGTCCAATAATCATCTGAGTTCGCAATTTTTTGCAGCAGGGGCAGTGTCTCTGGGCTGTCGGGCCAACAGGAGGCAATTTGTTGCAAGGCTATTTCGCGCAGTTCGGCGTCGAGATCGCTCGTAGCTATATTTTGCAAAAAAGCCAGAGTTTCGGGCTTAGATGGCCAGCCAGAGGCAATTCCTTGGACTGCCGCCTGCCGGACGGTGGAACTCGCGTCGGACTGGGCGAGACTTTTCAGCAGCGGGTAAATATCTGGTTCGCCCGGCCAGCGCGAGGCCAATTCTTCGATCGCCGCTGTTCGCACTTCTTCGTTGCTGTCGGAGGTGGCTAGGGTTTTCAGCAGCAAGCAAACCTCGTCATCGGCGGGCCAACCCGCTGCCAATTCCCGCACCGCTACTGTTCGCAGGGTAGAACTTCCTGTCTGGGCAAGGTTTTGAAGCTGGGACACCGTGCCTAAAACGCTGTGCCAACCTCTGGCTATTTCTTGCCACGCTACGACTCGCACTCCCAAATTTTCGTCGGATTCGGCGGCCGTTCTCAGCAGCAGCAAGGTATCTGTGCGATCGGGCCAATGAGAGGCCAACTGTTCCAGGGCGCAGGTGCGGACTGCGGGACTGCGATCGGACTGAGCCAGAACCGCCAGCAGCGGCAAGGTATCGCTGTTAGAGGGCCAACCAGAAGCCATTTCTTCGATTGCAGCCGATCGCACTGCCCAGCTTCGATCGGATTTAGCGAGGTTTTTGAGCATCAGATAAATTTCTGGTTCGTCAGGCCAACCGCAGGCTATGGCTTTGACTGCTGTGGCGCGGACTTCGCCGCTGTCGCTGGAGTGTGCTAGTATTTTGAGCCAAGGCAGGGTTTGCGGGTCGTTTTTCCAAGTTTGGGCGATCGCGGCGATCGATCGATAGCGAATTTGATAAGTTTCCTGCAATTCTTCAGCGCTTTGATAAAGAATCAGAAAAACCGTACCGTATTGCGATAACTTTTTTAAAGCGTTTAACAGTTTTTTTTCTGTTGTTTCATTGATGCCATTTTTAACTCTTGATAGGCATTCTGCTGCTAAAAATAAATTAATAAATTTTTCTTGTTGACCATTTTGAGTTATCAAATATTCTATAACTTCGCTCGCTGTTTCTTTGTCGAGCTTGGCTGCAATTTCTCGGAGGAATTCGTGCAAAGATTCATCTCGCCAGTGCTGGCCGAAAACTTGTGTTTGGAGTTCGGCCCCAGTCAGTTGACCTGTTTTGAGTTGTGCGTCGATTAACTCTGCCACTGTCTGGGGATTATTTTCGACAACAAGTTTTTTTAATAACATAGTGATATCCTACCCCCTAAAGTTTGTTTGGATTGAAAATCTGAAATAAGACGCTCGCGGTTGAAACGGCTTCTATAGATACAAAACCCGCTTGTATAGCGGATTGAAAACCGAGTGGTTGAAATTACGCTATCTTCTTTACACCGTGCAGGCGGACGAAAGTTTGACTGTAGATGCGATTTCTACCGCTGTCCGATCCAGATTGTAGTATGCAGCCGATCGACTCTATTTTATATCAAAACTACTGGCTCGATCGCGCCCCAATGCAAAATCCGCCACCACCCAATCGGAATGTTGGGTGTTGGCGGATGGATCTCGAACAATTGGGGCGTTGAATCTAGCTAGCTGCTACTTGGACGCGATCGCCTGCAACCCGAACCCGAAAAGTCGGAATTGTTACCGTTTCATCGTCCAAACACTGGCCAGTAGCCAAGCTAAAATTCTGCTTGTAAATCGGAGAAGCAACTTTTAGAGTGCCGCTGCGATCGCCCACAAGTCCTCGGGACAACACAAAAGCCTTGCTAAACGGGTCGTAATTGCTCAAAGCATACAGTTCATCCCCGTTTCCCACTCGGAAAACAGCCACTTGTTCCCCAGCCACCAAAGCACAAACTCCTGTATTTGGGGCGATCGCATCCAGGGAGCACACATCTACCCAAGTTGTTACTGTATCGGATACCTGTAATGATTGAACCATTTTTTTCCTGTTAATTTAATATGACTAATCTCGTTCCCAGTCTACGGCTTTCATCCTATCAACAATTGGCTAAAACCTACGAGCGCTCTCGTTTGTCTGGGAGCATCGATCCCCCTCGCATCCCCCTTTTTAAGGGGGACGCAAGATAATACTCCTGTTCCTCCCTTTTTTTAATGGGGTTAGGAGAACTTTGATAATACTCCTGTCCCCCCCTTTTTAAGGGGGGTTAGGGGGGATCCGGGGCTTTGCCTAAAACAATCAAGCTGACAATAGGTTTAAGTTCAAGTTGACACGCTTGGAATTATTCCGAAACTCCAGCTAGAGCCTTTTCATCCTCGTAAGCAGGGCGATTTTGTCCCCGTTCCTCGACACGAACAATACTCGGATCTGGCAAATCGGAATTCACAAAATGCTGGAATCGCTGCACCTTTTGCGGGTCTTCAATCGTCGTTTTCCACTCGCATTGATAAGTATTCACCAAATGCTCCATCTGCGCCTCCAACTCAGCACAAATGCCCAGAGAATCCTCAATAATCACCTGCTTCAAGTATTCAATACCGCCCTCAAGCTTGTTCAACCAAGTAGCGGTGCGTTCCAGGCGATCGGCCGTGCGAATGTACAAGACCAAAAAGCGATCGATATACTTAATCAAAGTTTCCTTATCGATATCCGCCGCCAGCAAAACCGCGTGCTGCGGCTTAATCCCGCCGTTACCGCACACGTACAAATTCCAACCATTCTCAGTAGCAATAATCCCAAAATCCTTGCTTTGAGCTTCCGCGCATTCGCGAGTGCAGCCAGAGACAGCAGACTTGAGCTTGTGGGGCGATCGCAAACCGCGATAGCGCAACTCAACCTCGATCGCCAAACTCGTCGAATCCTGCACCCCAAAGCGGCACCAAGTGCTACCAACACAAGATTTGACAGTCCGCAAAGCCTTACCATAAGCGTGTCCAGACTCAAATCCCGCATCAATCAAGCGGTGCCAAATATGCGGCAACTGATCCACCCGAGCACCAAGCAAATCGATCCGCTGTCCGCCAGTAATCTTAGTATAAAGCCCAAAATCCCTGGCAACTTCTCCCAAAGCAATCAACCTCTCCGGCGTAATTTCTCCACCCGGGATGCGCGGTATCACCGAATAAGTACCGTCGCGCTGAATGTTTGCCAAATAGTAATCGTTGGTATCTTGCAAACCAACGTGAGACTTCTCTAGAATATGGTCGTTCCAAGTAGAAGCCAGCATCGAAGCCACAGCAGGCTTGCAAATTTCGCAGCCGTGCCCTTTGCCGTGTTTGGCGATCGTCTCATCAAAGCTTTTCAGCTCTTGAGAGCGCACCAAATGGTACAATTCTTGACGGGAAAACTCAAAATGTTCGCAGAGATTATTTTTGACCGCAAACCCGGCTTTCTTCATCTCCGACTTAAAGATATCCGTCACCAAAGGCACGCAACCGCCGCAGCCCGTACCAGCTTGAGTGCATTTCTTGACACTGCCGACATCAGTTAAATTGCGATCGCGAATCGCCTCACAAATCTGCCCTTTACTGACATTATTGCAAGAACAAATTTGAGCAGAATCCGGCAGACTTTCCACACCAAAACCAGCAGGTGCTCCGCCTTCGCGCGGTGGCATCAACAAATCTTCAGGATGTGGCGGCAAAGCAATATCATTTTGCATGAATTGCAGCAAAGTGCCGTAAGCAGAAGCATCTCCGACGAGAATACCGCCTAAAATTCGGCTACCATCTTGATTTAAAACTAATTTCTTGTAAGTGCCTTGGAAATTGTCAGCAACAACAATCTCTTTAGCACCGGCAGAATTCGCAAAAGCATCACCAAAACTCGCCACATCCACACCCAAAAGTTTCAGTTTTGTGGACATATCCGCACCAGTGAAAGTGCTTGTGGGACGGGCATCTTGCCCGTCATCCGCAGCGCTGCTCAAAATATCTGCTGCTACGCCAGCCATTGTATAACCAGGGGCAACTAAACCGTAGATGCGATTTTGATAAAGCGCGCATTCGCCGATCGCATAAATATCAGAATCCGAAGTTTGGCAGCTATCATTGATCGTAATACCGCCGCGCTCTCCCACCGCAATCCCGCAATCTCGGGCGATTTCATCTCGGGGGCGAATGCCAGCAGAAAACACAATCATATCCGTTGCCAATTCCGAACCATCAGCAAACAGCATCTTAGAAACTTTGCCATCTTCGCTAACAATTTCGGTGGTAGATTTGCTAGTGTGAACCGAAACCCCCAACTCCTCAATTTTGTTACGGAGAATCGCACCACCAACCTCATCAACTTGCACGGGCATCAGCCGCGACGCAAACTCAACCACATGAGTTTTTAAACCCATATTTTGGAGAGCATTAGCGCACTCCAAGCCTAACAAACCGCCGCCAATTACTACACCTATTTTGCAATTTTTAGCATAATCTGACATCGCCTCCAAATCGTCAATTGTCCGGTAAACAAAAGTACCAGCCGCGTCTTTGCCTTTGATAGGCGGTACAAATGGATAGGAACCCGTAGCGAGTACAAGTTTGTCGTAGGGAACTTCTAAACCGTTGGCTGAAGAGACAGTTTTTTGTTCGCGATTGATGGCGACTGCTTTGTCGCCGATGTGAATTTGAATACCATTTTCTTGATAAAATCCCGGTGCAACTAGAGATAAATCTCCCGCCGTTTTCCCAGAGAAAAATCCGCTGAGGTTTACGCGATCGTAAGCAACCCGCTGCTCTTCACAAAAAGTAATTAAATTCCAGTTTTTGGCAGCATCCGAGCTCACCATTAACTCTAGGAACTTGTGACCTACCATACCATTGCCAATTACAATCAGATTTTTTTTGGCTGTCATTAGAATCTCTTTTATCTCGTTTATCCGTCGTTGGTTTTATTAATATAAGAATTTTTTGTAAACTTTTGTATGTATGGATACAAAAAGTTAACTTTTATGCAATTGTCGTATGGTGGCGATTGCATTTTTGCATGAGGTGTGGTGACAGTTGATAATTGACAGTTGATAATTGACAGTTGATAATTGATAATTCACAGGGCAGGAGATTGTTCGGTAAATATCCACTGTCCATCTGTTCACTGTCAACAGTCCCTCTGCTCACTGTCAACTGTCATTGAGTTTTTGTTTGGTTGTTTTGATGATGCTGGTTAGTAGTTTTAGGAGTTCTTTTAGGTCGTTTAAGATTGATTCGCTTTCTTTTGGGGTGAGATAATCGGTTTCTCGAAGTAGCAATATCCAGTATTCAGTTTCGTGGGCTTCTTTGAGGGCTATCGCTAGTTTATGAATAAAATCGGCTTTGCTTTCTGCTTGTTCTGCTTCTCTAACTAATGCACCGATAGCTGTTCCAGATCGTAGTAGTTGTTTTGACAATACATATTCTTTTTTATTGAAAAACAAGTATTTATATAGGTTTACCGTTCGGACGGCAAACGCAAAAGATTTATTTTTGAGTGGTGAGTTATCAGTCATTGACAGTTGATAGTTGATAGTTGACAGTTGATAGTTGATAGTTGATAGTGCCCGAGATTGTTCGCTAAATATCCACTATGAACTGTCAAGTGTCAACTGTCAATAGTCCCCTCTCAACTGTCAATTGCCAACTGTCAACTGTCAATTCTTCACTGTCAACTGTCAACTGTCAACTGTCAACTGTTTAAGCTCCCATACCGGAATACTGTTTCAAACCCTGCCGCCACAGCCAGCGATTCCACACAAAAAACACCACACCCCAACCCAGCATCACCAACAAACCACGGCCAACATCAACGGGCAATCCGATCAAAATTGAAGCAGGAAAATGAATCAAATAAGGAAACGGAGTCCACAAAACCACTGCGCGCACTGCTGGGGGAAACACTTCTAACGGTGCGATAATTCCCGATAAAAACAGGTAAATCAAGAACCAAAATTGCTCGATCGCACTTGCGCGCTCTATCCAAAAAGCAAACAGCGCAAAGGTATACTGGATCAGGAACCGCAAGCAAAAAGCCAAGACGACAACCAAGGAAAACAGCAAAAACCTGCCCAAACTCGGCACCCAAAAAGACTGTGGGTAAAGTGCAAAAAACAGCAGCACTAATCCGAATACAAAAGGTAGCCTCGCAAACCTTTCGGAAACATGAGATGCGAAGTGATGCCATACTGGATCTAGAGGCTGCAACAATCTATTAGATAACTTGCCTTGGACTACTTCTTTTTCAAACTCCCAAATCACCCAAACAACATTAGTTTGTCGGACAATGAAAGCTGCCAAAAAGTAACGGGCAAAGTCGATCGCCTTTAGCCCAAACTGACCACTTTCTGATGCTTGCATCCACACGCCCATCAAGATAAACGGCAAAGCTCCCGACAGGGCCCACAAAAACAATTCTGCCCGGTATTCGAGCATATAAGCGTAGTAAGTCAGTAGCAAAGTTTTAGCAATTCTGATGATTCTTTTCATATCAATCTCACTAAAAAAATTATAGGTAAAGGTACGTTGTTGGGCTTTAGCCCTCTTTCGGCGTATATAGAAAGAGGGCTGAAGCCCAACAACGTACCTATCTTTATCTTGAGAATAAAACACCTTGCTTTTTAGGTAATCTGGGGGAACTCTACACTTTTCCCGTGCGAAAAACTCGACCGATTACCTCTTCAATTGGCGGATCTGTGACAGTCAAATCTATCACTTCCAACTGGGCTAAAATCTTCGACACGCTCGCCGTCAGCTCCTCCCTTTTGACCAAAAACCGGACTGAATTACCTTCAATAGATTCTACCTCGCCGTAAGCAAAAGCGCTATCTTTTGCTAGCGGTTCGGCTAATTTTACCTGGACTTCTCGGTAAGGTGCAAACCTGTCGAGCAATCCGTCCAAACTGCCATCATAAACTAATTGCCCTTCATGGATTAACAAAACACGCTTGCATAAAGCCGTAATGTCAGCCATATAGTGACTTGTCAAAAGCACAGTTGCTTGATAGCGCTCGTTATATTCTCGCAGAAATTGCCTGACACTAAACTGTGCGTTGATATCCAAACCTAAAGTCGGTTCATCTAAAAATAATACCTCCGGTTGGTGCAGCAGTGCGGCCATCAATTCCGCTTTCATTCGCTCGCCTAAAGACAGCTTGCGTACCGCCTGATTTAATTTGCCTTCTAGTGACAGCATTTCTGTCAATTCTCCAATTCGCTGTCGGTAATCTCGATCGGGAATGCCGTAGACTGCGGCATTGATTCGCAGAGAGTCGAGTACGGGTAAATCCCAAATTAACTGCTGTTTCTGCCCCATAACTAAGGTGATTCTTTGCAGAAAAGCTGCTTCGCGGCCAAAAGGAGTACGATCGCACACAGTGACAGTACCATCAGACGGGTAAATCAAACCAGTCAACATTTTCAGCGTCGTAGTTTTGCCCGCACCGTTAGCGCCGAGAAACCCCACCACTTCACCAGGTTCGATACTGAAAGAAACGCCCTCAACTGCTTTGATATTGCGGTAAGTGCGCTTAAAAAAGTGCTGCATGGTTCCTTTCAGTCCCGGTTCCTTAATCGCTACGGGATAAACTTTGCTTAAGTCTTTAACTAAGATAATTGGCATTGGCTCTAGTTTTAACTTTTATTTTAATGTGCGATCGCGCGATCGGGTTGTGCCAAGCTGTAGAATATTACAAGATATCCATTATCACATCGCACAAAATTTACAACTATGGTACTCACCCCCGATAATTCTGGCATCCCTCGCTTGGTAGGAGACAATACTGCTGAAAATATTACACTTGCACCGGGACAACTTGCCAGTTTTCCTGGGGGAGTTTGGATGCTGGGCGGCAATGATACTGTCAGGGGCGCGTCAGATGCAGAAAGGATTTTCGGCAACGATGGTAAAGACAGTCTGTTTGGCGGTGCCGGCGATGATTCTATTTACGGCGGCAAAGCTGATGACGATGTTTTGGGAGAAGCTGGAAACGATTTCTTGACGGGAGATAAAAATAGTGATTTCGTTGATGGCGGCGTGGGAAATGATTTGCTGCGCGGGGGGCAAGGTGTTGATTTGTTAGTCGGTGGTGACGGCAACGATACTTTAATTGGCGACAGAGATGTGGATGTTTACAAAGGAGGTGCGGGCAACGATGTCTTTGTTTTGAGAGTCGATCAAGCTGGACTTAGATTAGTTGGAAATGAAGTTCCTGACGCCGTAATTATCGATTTTGATAAGTCTAGCGATTCAATCGGAATTAGTACGGCATTCACCAGCAGCAATATCACTTTTGAACAAGTGAGTTATAGTTTAAACGATCCGAGACTACTGTTACTCGATCCAGGAAGTATCTCGGGGGGAACGAGTTTGTTAGCCAAGGGCGGCATCTCGCAGCAAAGTCTCGATCCCGATCGTAATGGGCGTGTGGAAGCTACTAATATTAGATTCGGTTTTACTAATGCTTTGTTGGGGACTGTGTTGAATGTGACTCCGGCAGATTTAAACGGGCGTTTGATTAATGCTAGTTCTCTGCTTTAATCTGTAGGTGTAGGGTGCGAAATACGCACCTTATTAGAAAGATGAGGTACGTTGTTGGGCTTGGGCCCTCTTAGTATTTATGATATAGTAAGCGAGGTCGCATCAAAAACTCCATTTACAGTCATACCTCATCTTTCTGATAAATGCTATATGCACCTTATTAGACTTGAATTAAATAAATCTGACTTTGATACATAAACCGCAGATGATTTTCTGCTCGCTGGAAATGAATGCAATTGCTCGTCTACTAATAATACCAATTATAGAAGAATTCTTGGTACAATATTTGAGGTTGAGTTTGTTTGCTCGACAAAGATTGGATCAAGGTACGTTGTTGCGCTTCAGCGCTCTTTATATATATTCGGAAAGAGCGCTGAAGCGCAACTACGTACCTAATTTTTCGTTTTTTATATATATTCGGAAAGAGCGCTGAAGCGCAACTACGTACC
>NZ_JAEQCX010000001.1:0-2019 GCF_020738035.1 Microcoleus sp. PH2017_28_MFU_U_A | reverse complement strand
CTTAAGGTACGTAGTTGCGCTTGAGCGCTCTTTCGGAGATTGTGGAAAAGAGCGCTTAAGCGCAACTACGTACCTAATTGAAGCGCTCTTTTAGAGATTGTGGAAAAGAGCGCTTAAGCGCAACAACGTACCTAATTAAAGCGCTCTTTTCTAGATTTTGCAAAAGAGCGCTGAAGCGCAACTACGTACCTAATTGAACGGTTGATGATTTGGATTAATTGCGGTGATTGTTGGTGTACCGAATTCGGGCTCCGGCCCACTGAAGTTTTTCCCTCAATGTGCCGTAATAAGAATAGTTTTCCCGCAAAATGATAAATTTGGCTTCGCAGTCTGCCATCCGCACATCTACGCGCTGTCCGGGCCAAATTGCTGTAGCTAAAATGCCGTCCATCCAGAGTTTTGTACTGAGTTCGTAATCTGCTAAGGGCCAAATGCTGACGACGGAACCGGGCGGCAAAACTACAGCCCGACTGGATAAACTTAAAGGGCAAATCGGAGTAACTGCGATCGCATCCATTCCCGAGTGGATAATCGGCCCGTTGGCAGATGCGGTGTAGCAAGTCGAACCGGTAGGGGTTGCCACAATTAAACCGTCGCCTTGATATTGATCGACTACTTCGCCGTCAACTTCCATTTCTAGAATACAGCTCGGCATTCGATCGGCAGAAGCAGGTTTGACACACATTTCATTAAGTGCCAAAAATCGATCGCTTTCCGGTTCAAGATTAGTTCTGTTTCCCTCAAAAACCGCCGCCTGCAACATCATCCGCTTCTGCACGGCATACCTATCTTCGGCTAGTCTGTCCCAAATCTCCTCAGTATTTTGGAAATCCTCAAAAGACTCGGTTAAAAAACCCAGATGTCCGCCTACATTCGCAGCTAAAATCGGGATGCCGTCAGCAGACAAATTCCGGGCTGCGGCCAGGGCTGTACCGTCGCCGCCGAGGACTACGGCTAGATCGATCGGGCTGTTACTAGAAGCTAAAAACACCGGATACGGGTTATCTTTCGGGCCGCTGGGGCCCATTAAAACTTGACACCCGCGACTTTCTAGCTGGCGGGCACACTGTTCTGCCCACCGCTGGCTGAGGGTGTCTCGGGCTTTGTGGGCGATAATTACTTGTTTTAGTTGCACAATTAATTTGGGATTTGGGATTTGGGGTTTGGGATTTTAGACTGAACTAAAAAATCTCAAAATGTTCGATCGCACAAATTGATTTCGGACATCATTTTAGATATTAAACTATTCTTGAAAATTGCGAGGCATAGCCAAAGCATCTGCGTTCCTCGGCAGCGCCGGGGAACGAGAATTCCCCATTGTTTAATCGAAAATCGCCCATCGAAAATGGTATTGATTACCCATCAATACTTCGGGATTTGGGCTGCGGCCAAATAATGCTGGTATCGGAGGCGAGGATGCGAGAAACTGCGATCGCCCCAAAACGGTTGAGGTGGCTGGGATCTAAGAAATAGTCGTTGCGATTTGGCCACCGCTGGGACAAGTCGCGGAAGGCGAATCCTTTTTGTCGCGAGAGTTGCTGCATTCGTTGTCTAAACTGCTGTTCTGCCCACCGACGAGTTGGATCTAGGTAGTCGTCGGTGAGGGGCAAATTGACGAAAATTAGGGGGATTTTCCGAGTTTTGGTAAATGCTACGACTGAATTAAAGGCTGTTGCTTGTTTGCCGCTGAGGTTGAAGTCTTCGTAGTCGCGATCGTACTTGCCTGAAACGTAAGCGCGTTGTCGATAATATGTGTTGGGATTGTAACTTCCTGATATAGGCATGAATCCGTTAGAGTCGATCGCATCTGCCAATTCGCTGACTTGTCTAATTGCTATTTTTGTTTGTGATACTGCATTCTGGGCAACAGGCAAGATGCCTGTTCCACTGTTGAGTAATTTGACTGTGGGGAGTAGGGGTTGGGCATCTTGCCCGCCCCAGTCAGCAACAGGCAAGATGCCTGTTCCACTGTTGAGTAATTTGACTGTGGGGTGGGCATCTTGCCCGCCCCAGTCAGCA
>NZ_JAEQCX010000121.1:0-21783 GCF_020738035.1 Microcoleus sp. PH2017_28_MFU_U_A | reverse complement strand
ATCTATATTACCTGTTTATCTTGCACTTTTTTCTCCCTCGCGCCATCTAAACCTATGCCACGCAATATGTGATTGATTTTTCAGCAAGCCCTATTTAGCCCAACCTAATATCTAGCAATTTTCAGTCATCATCCAAACGAGGAAGCCCAATATTTGCTCAACCGGAAGCAGAGAATAATCAGTAAGATCGATAGATACGCATTGCTCTTCTAGTTTAAGAAACCGCCAAACTGTACCGCTAGTTACGGTTCCGTAAATAGTCGATATCGGCTGTTGCTTTTGTTGGTTAAAACGTTGAGCGGCAACCATTTCTGCAAGGCATTGCCCCAAACCTGGTTTAAGGTCTTCTTTCTTGGCTTCCACTAAGACAACCGCAGGGGCTTTAATAAATAGTTGTTCCGGGGAACGACTTAGGAGAAAGTCCACATAGCCTGTGAGTTCAGCCTCCGGTTCTACATTGAATTCTTCGCCGGAAAAAACGCTAATCTGCCCTTGAAGCTGCCGTTTGACTTCCAGCAACACAGGATTGATAATCCCCTCAGATCGAGCTTTTTCACTGCTGACTGCGATCGCCCATGGAATCGTTTCTTTAAGAGTATCCTGAAGCAAAAGACTAGGAGTGACTGGCGCAATTTCGGGGAAGAAACGCGCGCCTTCAACGATCGTAAGATTGAAATCCTCTACAGCTTTGCTGAGAGTAAATTTACTGTAAGGCATAGGTTAATTATTTGCGATCGCATACCGTAACACTTTTGACTGAAATCAGGAATGTTTTATTTTTGGCTTAATATACTCGGTTGAGTGTACCATCTTTACAGAGAATTTGCTGTAAATGGTATTCTTGCAAGCAAGAAGTTATTTATTTATGAAAAAAATCACAATACTGTCGATCGCCCTGCTAATTTCTGCCGCCACTCTAGAATATCCGAAGGTGGGGCTGCAACTAAGGGCGATCGGGCAAACACCAACGCCCCAACCACAAACACCTCAACCACCAATCATCCAACCACAAATACCCCAACCACCGACAACTCAACCACCGACAACTCAACCACCAACACCCCAAACACCAACACCCCAACCAAAAGCAGAAGATCCCAAAAAGCTCGGTTACGTCTCCCCAGAATTTGCCGAAAGGTTCTCCCAGCAACAAATTGACCAAATCAACGCCAACGTCGAAACGCTGTTGCTAACCCAAAGCTGCGTCCGTTGCGACCTCCGAGCTATAAAATTAGTTAACATACGCTTAAAAAATGCGATCGTCACAGGAGCAGATTTATCAGACGCCAGCCTCAGCGGTAGTACCTTCGAGATCTCAGATTTTGTCAACACCAATATGGCTCGCACAGACTTAAGCGGAGCCCAGTTAATCGGAGCGAGAATCAGCAACACCAACCTCCGAAAAGCCAACTTGACAGGAACCAATTTAGACGGTGCAGACTTGCGATTTTGCGACCTCAGAGACGCAAATCTGTCAAATGCGAACCTCCGGAATGCTAATATAGATGGCGCTAGTATCGATCGAGCCAGCATGGCCGGCACAACCATGCCAGACGGCCGAAAAAATTAATCACAAAATCTTTCCTAGAGGCAGAAACCGGGTTTTTTTTACGAAGCTACTGCATCAAAACCCTTAATCGCATAAAAAACCCGGTTTCTTTGGTATTGATAAGTCCAAAAATATAAATCAAACAGCCAAAAACCTCTGAACCACCTCATCACTCAACTCGCTAGTGCTTCCAGAAGCCACAATTCCCCCTTTCTGCATAGCATAATACCAATCAGCTTGCCGCACAAAATGCAAATGTTGCTCCACCAACAAAACCGAAATTCCCCTAGTCGCAACTACCCGGCGCACAGCAGCTTCAATGTCTAAAATAATAGACGGTTGAATCCCCTCCGTCGGTTCATCCAAAACCAGCAACTTCGGCTCACCCATCAAAGCCCTAGCGATCGCCAACTGCTGCTGCTGTCCCCCGCTCAAATCGCCCCCCATGCGATCGAGCATAGTCTTCAAAACCGGAAATAACTCAAAAATCTCATCAGGAACTTCAGGATTTTTGGTCAGAGTTGGTTTCGCTTCCAACCCTAACAATAAATTTTCTTTAACAGTCAAACGCGGGATAATTTCGCGCCCTTGAGGCACATAACCAATCCCCAATTTAGCCCGCTGGTGAGTCAACTTAGAGACAATAGATTGTCCGCCAAAATTAATTGTGCCGCTGCGAGGTTGCAGCAAGCCCATTAGGGTTTTTAGCATAGTAGTTTTGCCAACACCATTGCGGCCGATCAAGCAAACCATTTGCCCCGCATTAACACTTAAATCGACACCGCGCAAAATGTGACTTTCGCCATAGTAAACATTCAAATCAGAAACTTGCAGCATATGTTTGATAATTAGTAATTAGTAATCGGTAATCCGTTACATCCGTTACACAATCCGTTGCCGAACTTCTTCACTCTTCTGGTTTTCCCAAATATACCTCAATTACCCGATCGTCATTTTGCACCTCATCCATCGTTCCCTCGCACAAAACAGCACCCTGATGCAACACCGTCACCTGCCGCGCAATTTGCCGCACAAACTCCATATCATGTTCAATTACCAACACCGAATGACTTTCGGCCAGCGAAATCAGCAACTCTCCAGTTAACACAGTTTCCTCATCAGTCAAACCCGCCACAGGCTCATCCACCAACAACAAATCAGGAGATTGCGCCACCAACATCCCAATTTCCAACCACTGCTTTTCCCCGTGAGAAAGCAAACCAGCCAAAACATCAGCCTTAGCAACCAAACCAATAGTTTCTAACAAACCCGCCACCGTGCGCTTTTCAGCAGCAGGAGCAGGCTTAAACAGAGTTGGAAATACATTTTTATTGCCGTTGCAAGATAGCTCCAAATTTTCGCGCGGCGTTAAATTCAAGTAAACTCGCGGCGTTTGAAACTTGCGGCCAATACCCAGACGCGCAATCTGATACTCCGACAATTGGCGCAAATTTTTGCCCTTAAATATCACTCGCCCTTCCGTCGGCTGCACCTTCCCCGTAATCGAATCGAGAAAAGTTGTTTTCCCCGCACCGTTAGGGCCAATGATAACTCGCAGTTCCCCCGCATCCATGCTGAAATTTAAACCGTTGATGGCTTTGAAACCATCAAAACTAACAGTCAAATTTTCTATCTCTAATACTTTTCCCTTCATAACTTTAATTCCGCAATATACAACTGATTTTTCTTGATTTTCCTTAATTGTAGTTGTAGGGTGCGTCAGTCAACCGTCTCTGAGAAAGCCGAAAAATCTGCTGGCTGACGCACCTTACATAACTGCTTGTCCTGAATTTTGGGAGCATCTAATTTTTGTAAAAAGCATTTTTTCTTTGAGTGCGAGCGTCCCCGCTCGCGTATTGTACAATACGCGAGCGGGGACGCTCGCACTACAAATACAAAACTGAGATGCTCCCTGAATTTTAAGTTGTAGGGTGCGTCAGTCAACCGTCTCTGAGAAAGGCGAAACATCTACTGACTGACGCACCTTACATAACTGCTTGTCGTGATTTTAAATTCCTAGGTGCGTCAGCCAACAGTATTTAGAACAACCCAAAAATCTGCGGGCTGAGGGCTGACGCACCCTACATCAGCACTAGCCGCGATTGCTCATAAAGTCAAACGAAATACTGTTAGAAGTGCTCGTTACTGGAGCTGGAGTTGCAGCCATAATCCGCTCAGCCAACTTCGAGAGTGGCAGACTTTGCAAATACACTTTACCCGGCCCGGTTAGCTTGACTAAAAACAAGCCTTCGCCACCAAATAAAGCATTTTTAAAGCCGCCCACAAACTGAATATCGTAATCTACCGTCGGCGCAAAAGCTACCAAACAACCAGTGTCCGCCCGCAACACTTCGCCAACTCCCAAATTTTTCTCAACGATTGTTCCTCCCGCATGAACAAAAGCTAACCCGTTACCCTGTAATTTTTGCAGAATAAAGCCTTCTCCGCCAAAGAAACCGGCACCCAGCCGCTTGGTGAAAGCTACCTCAATTTCAATCCCGTTGGCGGCACAGAGAAATGAGTCTTTTTGACACAAAAATTTACCGCCAAGTTTGCCTAAATCGAGGGGAATTACTTTACCCGGATAGGGTGCGGCAAAAGCGACGCGGGCTTTGCGATTTCCGGCGTTGACAAAGGTGGTAATGAAAAAACCCGCTCCTGTCAGCATCCGCTTGAAACCTTGAAATAGGCCACCACCTGTGGATGTTTGCATTTGGATGTCGCCTTCCATGTATGTCATGGTTCCTGCTTCGGCCCTGACGCCTTCTTTGGGGTCGAGTTCAATCTCGATGAGTTGCAAATCGTCGCCGTAGATTTTGTAGTCAATAATATCTGCCATACGTTTCCCCTCAAGTTAAAAAAACGAAGCTGCTTGCTACTGATATCTAAGTAGGTGGACATATATATTGCATCTGGGGAGCGAGTCATGTTAGCGAAGCGAGCCGCAGGAAAGCTGGTGTCAAGTCTATGGCGATTGCTTCGTTTCTCTCTTCCGGGTGACATTTATTTATGTCCGCCTACTTATATATACACGATATTTTTGCAATCAATGTTCAAGTTCTTCTTTTTCGTGCTGCACTTCGGGGTCTTGTTCCAGGCTGGGGTAAGTAGATGCGTACTTCGGTTTTCTGAACAAGCGACGGATTTGCTCAAAATCTTGATTTTGCACCCATCCGACTAGGCCGTCGGGCAGCACGGTGACTACTATTAGGAATAATGCGCCTTGGAAAAACAGCCACACTTCGGGGAATTGTTCGCTCAAGAAACTTTTGCCAAAGTTGACTAGCAGCGCTCCCAATATTGCTCCTGATAATGTGGCGCGACCTCCTACTGCTACCCAAATTACCATTTCGATGGAAAATGCTATATCCATTGCCTTTGGCGAAATAATTCCCGTTTGTACGGTGAATAAAGCGCCTGCAATCCCGGCTAAGCCGGCGGAAATTGCAAATACTAAAACTTTGTATCCTGTGGGATTGTAGCCGGAGAAACGCAGGCGCACTTCGTCGTCGCGAATTGCTAGTAGCAAGCGCCCGAAACGCCCGCTTGTCAGCCAGCGGCAGAGGGCGTAAGTTGCTGCTAGAAATAGTACGGTGAGAATGTAGAAAATATATTGAGTATCTCTGCCGTTTACTGTGGCTCCGAATAGGGTTTTAAAGTCGGTGAGTCCGTTGGTGCCGTTAATCAGTTTTTGCTGGCCGTTAAAGAAGTTGAAAAATACAATTGTGGCTGCTTGGGTGAGAATTGAAAAGTAAACGCCTCGAATGCGATTGCGGAATACTAAGTAACCTAAAAGTCCGCCCAAGATGGCGGGGATGAGGAATAGGGCGATGACTGAGAAGGGAAATGAATAGAATGGTTGCCAAAACCAGGGCAGTTCGGTGACGCCGTAGAGGTTCATGAATTCGGGTAATTGACTGCTGGCGGTTGGGGGAATTTGCAGTTTTAGGTGCATGGCGAAGGCGTAGCCACCGATCGCAAAAAATACGCCATGTCCCAGACTGAGCAAACCTGTATATCCCCAAATTAAGTCTATACCGAGAGCTACAATCGCTAGTGCTAAAAATCGTCCCAATTGGTTGAGACGAGCGTCAGCAAGTATTCCTGGGACGATCGCGATCGCAATTATGGCGATCGCCCCTACAATTGCTGCTTCTTTAAACAGAGCCTTTTTTTCTGTATTCTTCATTTTTTTGCCGCTCAAAGCTGTAGTTTTTAATTCTCAACAGTCCGTCCTTTTTGCGGAAAAATTCCGCCCGGCTTCACTTGCAGAAAAGCCATAATTAAGGCGAATACCATGACTTTTGCCATGCTGGTGGTGGCGAAAAATGTGAAAAAATCAGCTAAAGGCTTGACAGGAGCAAACATTAATGCAAGTGTTCCCGATCCGATGAGATAATTTGCAGTGCCGATCGCCATTGCAGCAACTATACTGCCCATAATCTTGCCCACACCGCCCACAACCACCACCATAAAGGTATCGACTATATAATTTTGTCCGGTATTTGACCCTACAGAACCAATCAAACTAATCGCGCACCCAGCGACACCAGCCAATCCCGAACCCAAAGCAAAAGTCAGCGCATCTACTTGTTCGGTAGGTATTCCCAAACAAGCGCTCATGCTGCGATTTTGCGTCACAGCGCGAATCCGCAATCCCCACACAGACTTTTGCAAAAATAGGTAAATTCCTGCCAAACAAATGCCTGTCAGCGCAATAATAAAAAGTCGGGCGTAGGGTAACTGAAAAGTTCCCAGCGGGATGCCGCCGCGCAGCCATGCAGGCGCAGTCACATCAACGTTTTGAGCGCCAAACCAAGGTTGAGTTACTGCCAGTTTGTAAGTTTCCCCTAAAAATGCGCTCACTGCCCAGGAAATACCGAGAGACAGAGGCAAAATTATGGCGATAAATGTGCTGCGAGTGCGATCGAAATCGGGGCGCCGTTTCAGCACCTGCAAGCCGCCAAAAAACAGCAAACAAAACACCGCAATTCCCGTTACCAGCCCCCAACTGACGCTGCGAACAAACTGCTGCAAAATCAAACTTACGCCCCACGTCGCCAGCAGAGTTTCTAGCGGCCGCCCGTAGAGATGACGAATCACTCCCCGTTCGAGAATTAATCCTACTAATGCCGCCACTAAAAAAGCGAGGGGAATGGCAAATAAAATATAAGTTTCAAAGGCAAATCCTCCGATACCTTTGAAGAAATTCTGCACTACAAAAGTTGTATAAGCCCCCAACATCATCAACTCGCCGTGAGCCATATTAATTACGCCCATCAGCCCAAAAATAATCGCTAATCCCAGGGCTGCAATTAGCAAAACAGCGCCGATGCTAATGCCATTAAATAAACCGTCCAATAAGTCGATCGCCATTTTTTTCCTCTTACTTTTTTACATACAATAAATATTTTTTGTAGAGGTAGGTTTTATTTCATGCGTCTCAACTTAGAACTAAAACCATCTGTATAATAGCGCTGGTAGCCAAGTCTCGATCCCCCTAAATCCCCCTTAATAAGGGGAGTAGGGGTTGACTTTGAAATCAAGATATTGTCCCCCCTCCCAACAGGGGGGTTAGGGGGGATCGAATATCTGTTGCCAACATTAAATAAAATTGGTCTTGGCTACTTATGGTGCCTTGAATTTGCCACCTTTAGCGGGGTCAGACCAATCGCAAGAAAAACCTTTTGTTTCAGCGACAAACTGATTCCAAGGAATCGGCTTCACGGCTTCTGGCGTAGCAAAAGTGATGTTAAACAAACCATCTTCTCTCACTTCGCCCAACCGCACAAATTTAGAAAGGTGATGGTTAACTTCCAGGGTTACTTTGCCACCCGGGGCGTCAAAAGTTTGACCCAAAGCTGCTGCCCGCACTTTTTCCAAATCGTCTGGTGTTCCTGCTTTTTCGACGGCTTGCTTCCACAGGTAAACCATGATGTAAGCTGCTTCCATCGGGTCGTTAGTCACTCTGTCTTTGCCGTATTTTGCCTTGAAAGCTTCCACAAATTTTTTATTTGCCGGAGATTCCACAGTCATGAAGTAATTCCAGGCGGCGTAATGGCCTTTGAGATATTCTACGCCGATCGCCTTTACTTCTTCTTCTGCTATACTGACTGACATTGACGGATATTTGTCCGGGGTCAAACCTGCGCCCTGCAACTGTTTGAAAAATGCGACGTTGCTGTCGCCGTTGAGGGAATTGAAAATGACGCCACCGTCGGGTAAAGCTGCCTTGATTTTAGTAATAATTGGCGTGACTTCTGTACCGCCCAAAGGTATGTAATCTTCCCCAACTAATTCGCCACCTTTGGCTGCTAGCTGTGCTTTGATAATAGTGTTTGCGGTGCGGGGGAAAACGTAGTCCGACCCGACTAAGAAGAATTTTTTGCCTTTATTTGCTAGCAGCCAGTCTACTGCTGGTTCGATTTGCTGGTTCGGCGCAGCCCCGGTATAAAAGATATTCTTGGAGCACTCTTGACCCTCGTATTGTACGGGATACCAGAGCATATGATTTTTTTCTTCAAATACTGGTAACACTGCTTTGCGGCTGGCGGATGTCCAGCAGCCAAAGACGGTGACAACTTTGTCTTGATCGATCAATTTTTTGGCTTTTTCGGCAAAAGTCGGCCAGTCTGAGTTGCCGTCTTCTACTATTGCTTGGATTTGTTTTCCGAGGACGCCGCCAGCTTTATTGATTTCTTCTATCGCTAATTGTTCAGCCTCCACAACGCTTTTTTCGCTGATTGACATTGTGCCGCTCAAGGAATGCAAAATTCCTACTTTGATCGTGTTCCCACTGCTGGCTGCTGGTGCTGCTGGTGTAGTTCCTGCTGCTGTTGGAGAAGCGGCTGGGGTTGCGGTTGGAGTGGGAGTTCTACAAGCTTTTAGAAATAAACTTGATGTGAGGGTAGCAGAACTGTATAAGAGAAATTTCCGCCGATCGAATCGCTTTGTCATTTTTTCTAGTTACTCCTGAATAGCTCTGTCAGATGATTGAGAATAATAACACATAGCGACTTGATATTAAGACTGGCTTTAGAAGAATGTTGTACCTTTAGATACAAAACTTATTGTTATTGACAAATTGAAGGTTTGGTGGGGATTGAGAGTAACTGCGACAGAAACCCGTTTGTCAACCCAAATACGTCTTTTCCGGAATCAGTCTGAAATTAGAAACCCGCTTTTTTTATAGCGATACCTGATGAATGTTGGGAGTTAGGCAGAAATTGCTCGATCGCACGCAAGCCAATCTCAAACCACCTCACCCGCCCAAAATTTGTAGAAATATCCCTGATTTTATGGAGAATAGCGGACTCGAACCGCTGGCCTCTGCGGTGCGATCGCAGCGCTCTACCAACTGAGCTAATTCCCCTGATTGACTTTTAATTTAACATTTTAGATGCCCGATTGCCAAATCTCAAAGGCTTACAGGTCGCATTTGTATTGAATTTGGCAGACAGTCAACTACGTTAGCACGTAACTGCTAAAAACGTCAAGTGTTTTATGCTGCTGGTGGAGTCGGGGCGATCGAGCAAAGTTGGGCTACTCTGTCCAACTCTAAATCAGCAAAATAGTCCACCGTCCAATTAGCTTGGCGCTGGATCATGTGAAACGGGTAAGTGTGAGTCACCCCCGCTACCTGAATCCCCGCTTTTTTCGCCGCTTCTATCCCTGCAAAGGTATCTTCTAATGCCAAACACTCGATCGCTTGCAAGTTAAATCCGGGATATTTCTGGTTGAGAAGTTCCACCGCCAACAGATAGCCGTCGGGTGCTGGTTTGCTCGCCATCAAGTCGTCGCCTGCGACAATTAATTCAAAGTTTGCAGCCAAACCCGATCGATCTAACACCAATTCTATATCCGATCGCATTGCCGCGCTAACTACCGCCATTTTTAGTCCGGAAACCCGAATTTTGTCAATAAATTCTGCCACATCCGAATAAATGGGCAATTTTTCCAAACTATTGATTGTTTCCTGATAAGCTTGGGCCTTGCGTAGCAGCAAGCGATCGAGGTATGTTTCTGTCAGATATCGTCCCCGGCGCTTCAGCAGTTCGGTAATACAAGTGCGATCGCTCCTTCCCAAGCACACTTCCCGAAACTCCCCACGTTTGAGTTGGAGATTTTCATCTAGCATCAGTCGATCGATTATTTTCTCGTGAATCGACTCGTCATTAATAATAACGCCATTAAAATCAAATAAAACTGCTTTTAGAGTCATTAGTCATTGGTTATTGGTTATTGGTTATTAGTCATTGGTTATTGGTTATTCGTTATTGGTTATTGGTTATTGGTTATTGGTTATTCGTTATTGGTTATTGGTTATTGGTTATTGGTTATTCGTTATTCGTTATTCGTTATTCGTTATTCGTTATTGGTTATTCGTTATTCGTTATTGGTTATTCGTTATTCGTTATTGAATAGCAACTCTCAACTGTTAGCTGTTAGCTGTTAGCTGTCAACTGTCAACTGTCAACTGTCAACTGTCCACTGTCAACTGTCAACTGTCAACTGTCAACTGTCAACTGTCAATTGTCAACTGTCAACTGTCAACTGTCAACTGTCAACCTGTATGCTGTCAACTGTCAACTGTAAGCTGGTATTCCCGGTAAATCACCATCCAAATCAGGAACCAAATCGATCGGATTCCACACCTTCGCCGCCCGCACCGGTTCCAAATCTTCCCCAGCAAGAGGTTTCACACCCTGCGTTACCTGATGCACCCACCAGTGATCCTGAGTTTGCACCGCCGCGAATCCAGCAGCCCCCGCCCAAGCATCAATACTACCAGTTGCATAAGACTTAATATAAGGCTCTTCAAAGATATCAGTCAGCCACTCTGTCTGCCGCAAAGTTTTTTGGTTTCCGTCCAAAATTGCCACTTGTCCCCCAACCTTCAGCAATCGGAAACTTTCTCGCAAAATTGCCCGCGATACCGCAGGTGGCGTCTCGTGAAACAGCAAGGAAGCTGCAACTAAATCAAAGCTGCCGTCAGCAAAAGCAACGCTTTCGGCATTTCCGTGCAACCACTCGATATTTAAGCCGGCTTTTTGCGATTTCATTTCGGCGACTACCAGCATATATGGCGACAAATCCAGGCCGACAACTTCGGCTTCGGGAAAGGCTTGTTTGAGCATCAGCGTGGTTGAGCCAGTGCCGCATCCCAAATCGATGATTCGGCGCGGCTTCACCCGCACACCGTCTATTAAGCCTTGTCTGACGACTGTTTCGTGGGGAGGCAAAACGTATTGCGTAATTGGATCGTAGGAAACCGCTGCACTGGGGTTGAGGTAGCCGCCTTCGATGCCGTGAAAGTTTTGGCTGCTGTAATATTCGGGATAAACTAGGTCTGGTTGTCGGTGGCGATCGCCCGCTGTTTCCCAGTCGATACCTTCGTAGAGTCGTTTCAGTGCTTGTTCGTCGATCGCCAGTCGTATCAGGGGCGACAAAAAGCGCTCAAAAATTGTATCCTTGCCAACAGCCATAAAACTCCTTGCACAACAACTCTTTTAATTTTAGCCAAACCCAGCCAACTTAGCATTCAATAAAGCTCCTTTACCTGCGCTGCACTCATCCGCGGCGGAACTTCCCTCTTCCTGCTTGCCTCTTGATGCCCCTCCGCGATCGGAATTTTTATCAAAAACTCCGTCCCCCCGCCCTTAGGCTGAGCAATCTTGATACTGCCGCCATGTCCGTCTACTACAATTTTGTAGCTAATTGCTAATCCCAAACCAGTGCCTTGCCCGACTGGTTTTGTAGTAAAAAATGGGTTAAAAATTTGGTCTTGAATGCTTTCGGGAATGCCAGGGCCATTGTCGGCAATCGTCACTTTCAGAAACTTACCGCCATTTTGTCGAACGACTCCCGTGGAAATAGTAATGATTTTATCCAGGCGATCGATCTCCTTCAAAGCATCCATCGCATTGCTCAGCAAGTTCATAAACACCTGATTTAGCTGAGAGGGATAGCACTCGACTGAAGGCACTTTTCCGTATCTCTTGACTATATAAATCCCATTCTTGATCCGGTTGGAGAGCAGCAGCAAGGTATTTTCGATACCTTCGTGAATGTCCGCCAGTTTTTTGTCAGATTCATCGAGGCGAGAAAAGTTTCGCAAAGAAAGAACTATACTGCGAATGCGTTCGGTTCCTATTTTCATAGAATTCAACATATGCGGCAAATCTTCCTCGATAAATTCCAACTCGATTGCTTCGGCAAACTCTTCGATTTCCGGAGTCACTTCTGGGAAAGTTTTTTTGTATAAACTCACCAAATCTAACAAATCTTTAGTATATTTGGTGGTGTGAGGCAAATTAGCCGAAATGAAGTTAACCGGATTGTTGATTTCGTGAGCTATCCCGGCCACCATTTGACCCAGGGATGACATTTTCTCGCTCTGCACTAAATGAGTTTGTGTTTTTTTGAGTTCATCTAAGGCACTATTGAGCAGTTTTACTTGGTCTTGCGTTTGACTGTAAAGGTGAGATTGATTGATGGCGATTGCCAGTTGGTCTGCCACAGCTTTTAACAATTGGATTTCCTCCCCGCTCCAAAACCAATGGGTAGCATGACTGCAAATTAAATAACCCTGCCGCTCATTTTGAGTCTGAACATGGACGGCTAAATAGCTATTAGCTTTAAGTTCGATCGGTTGACTTGCACTCTGGATCCCAGTGTCGCTCGACAGAATAATTAGCTCGCATTTATCGCTGCGGAGTGACGAATTTTCCGAAAAGTAAGGGTCGAACTCGATCGCTTCTTTGGGACACTCAAATTCGCATGATTCCCACAAAATTTGTAAGGTTTTATTTTGCGGTTCGTGCCAACCAAAAGCCGCCCGTTCTAGGTGCAGCAAATTCACTATTTCTTCCACGGTGCTTTGCACAATTTTGTCTAATTCTAGGGAATCTTGAATGCGTCCGGCAATGCGGTTTAGCATGGCTTCTCGCTCCGCTTGAACGCGATTGTTTTCGGAGGAGTAAATTAGCCAAATTGCTGCTAGCATTGCCGGGACGAGCAGTCCGCCGACGACGGATGTCAGCAAATTTAATGCTTGGAGTTGGGATTCAATATTTTCGCGGGGAATTACTAGAGCCATTGACCAGTTAACTTCGCTGAGGGAAGCATAGGCTACATACACCCATTTGTCATCTATTTTTACCAGTTCGATATTCGTCTGATGGCTGGTCATATTGCGCGCAATTGCTGCTAATCCTGGGTCTTGTGATTTTAAAAAAGTTGGGGCTGGCAGGTCGATAGTTCCGATTAATTTATTGTTGGGATGAATAATTGGCACTCCTGCTGAATTAAGCACAAAAGCATAGCTGTCAGAACCGTATTGCAAGCTGTTAGCTACAGAGGCTACTCGGTCTACTTTAATGCTGCCTGCAAGAACTCCAATTACTTTGTTGGGATTGGGGGGCAATGCCCAAAGTGGAGCTGCAATAATGATTGCTGAAAGCTTGCTGCTGCGTCCGATCAGCGGGTCGGAAACGTTGACATTTCCGTTCATCGCCTTTTGAAAGTGTTGGCGGTCTTTGGTGTTGGTGTTAGTGCCTAAAGTGTTCTGCACCGATCCATCGGCTTGAACTAATGACAATAAGAAATACTCTTTTAACCTGTAGGTTTCTCCTTGCAAAATTGGTTCAACTAATTTCCAATCGAGAGTGCGAACAGTAGGAGAGTAAGCAATGGTTTCTATTTCTGCTTTGCGACTGCTGAGCCACTTATCGATTTCTTCACTGCCTTTTTCTAATTTTAATAGTGCTATTGCCTTTAAATTGTCGAGGATTAGTCCGCGCACTACGAAATAGCTAATGCAAGCAGTGGTGCTAATGCTTAAAGCCGTGCTGCCCAGTATTAGTAGGGTCAGCAAATGGCGGCGCTGCCGTCTGTGCTGCCAAAGACTGTGCGCTTGCTGCCACCGCAATTGAGCAGAATTACTTATTTTTTGCCACAAGCGGCGCAGCTTTTTTGTTTGATGGGGTGGCTGCACAGACACAGTTCGGGCTTGATTTGCTGGGTTTTGCATCATCAAATGTTCTCGTCGAGAGTCTAATAGATCAAACGGCATTTGTTATTCGTAATCCGGCAGAATTAATATTAGATAAATAGTGAGGGTTTGAGTCCTCATTGGTTATACCAATCAGGGGTTATACCACTTTTTGTTTTTAGATTTTTGATTAGACAATTGAAAATGACTGATTAATCTTGGGATGAAGAACAGAGTTTACCAGAAAGAATTGGTTGAAAGCCTCTCCCCGATCGGGAGAAATGAAAATCAGACTATTCATTACTCCAATCCTCTGACTTCTAGGTAGAGGTCGCTCTCAAACTGTCAACTTTCAACTGTCAACTGTCAACTGTTGAAAGTGAGGTTGTTTGAGAGAAATGGCATTACATTTCTGACTTGACAAATAAATTCCGATCGCGCGATAGCATTCGGTTTTAGCATCAACTTGATATTCAGACTTTCCCTTTGCTTACTTGATATTAGTGATTTAAGATATAGTGGTTGTCAATTTTCGTGAGGTACTTGTCAGTGATCTTACGAATTGCCAATCTGTGACCTGAATCACTTGAGAATTGCTATATCTTTAATATCTATCTCGTTTTTATAACAAAATTCTTGTAAATAACACAGAGAAAATACGGAGTTTTTTAAATTAGCAATGTATTATAATGTAGGGTGAAATCCCTGTTGACAATTTGACAAATTTGCGCTATGGCTTCAAGGAGAAATTTTTGCGTCTAAAGCTTTTTTGGCCAAGCGGGTTACATAAACGGTGAGGGCGATCGTTGCTATTAAACCAATGCCGTACAAAGCCCACTCAGCAGTAGTGCGCGATCGCCCTTGCGATCCAATTGCAGCCAAACTACCAGCCAGGGAACCGATATAAACATACATCACGGTTCCGGGAATCATGCCGATCCAAGATGCGAAAAAATAGTCTCTCAGAGATACCTGCGTGACTCCAAAAGCATAGTTGAGCAAATTAAACGGAAAAATTGGCGACAGTCGCGTCAGGAGTACAATTTTCCATCCTTCTGAAGCAACGGCGGAGTCGATCGCCTGAAACTTGAGATTACCTGCTATCTGTTTGGAAACCCAATCGCGAGTTAAATATCTACCTGTTAAAAAAGCGCAAGTAGCGCCCAAAACCGATCCGATGGAAACGCAAACCGTGCCACCAACAACTCCGAACAAAACGCCAGAACCGAGAGTCAGCAAGGAACCGGGGATAAATAAAACTGTTGCTATAATGTAAATTAGAATAAAAGCTGCGGGGCCCCAAGGGCCGAGATTGGCGATCGACTCCAGGGCATTTGTCAGAATTCCTTGAAAATTGAAAAACTTGGCCGCCACAATCAAAGCCACAGCTAAACCAATCCCTAAAAACAGCTTCCACTTATTTGATGGTGGATTTTTGTCATCGGGCGATCGCAAATCATTCATTACCTAAACTCCCCGTCTAAATTGCATACATCGTCGTTTCCAGGGTAGGGACACGGCAGTGCCGTGTAGGGAGGGACACGGCAGTGCCGTGTAGGGAGGGACACGGCAGTGCCGTGTCCCTACTGTATTTCATTTTCTAGGGTAGGGAAATGGCACTGCCATGTCCTGTATTTCTCAAATCAACGTACCGCCACAACTAGAACCGCTACCCGCCGTACAGCCGTAGCAATAAGCAGCAGTTTGCACCTCTTGAATTACATCTAAACTACCAGATTCCAGCAATTTAGCAACAGTTATAGTTTCCCCGCTGCCAGTTTTCGCCGGCAGATTTTCCATTTGGTTAAAATCGCAGTCGTAAACATTGCCCAAATAGTCGATCGACAATTCGTTCCGACACATTAAATGATCCAGAGTACCAGGATTAAAATTATTTTCCAAAAACCCCAGATAAGGCTTGTGCAGTTTTTTGTGTTCCAAATGAAACTTAGTCCGTCCCACAGGCAAATTAGTAATTGCGAACAAGTGATTAAAACAAATCCCAAAATGTTCGGCTAAATACACCTGATAATCTTGCTGTAACTTGCCCTGTTCCGCCGTCAGCGAAAACTTATCTGTTGTCGGAACCTGCGGATTGTACACCAAATCTAGAATTAAATTTGGGTTGTTTCCGTAGCCCAACTGATTCAGCTTTTGCAGAGCCCGAATCGAACTGTCAAAAACACCGCTGCCGCGCATTTTGTCAACATTATTAGCTTGGTAACAGGGAAGCGACGCCACAATTCTGAGTTGGTGTTGCGCGCAGTATTCGGGAATATCTTCAAAGCCTTTCTCAAAATAAATCGTCAAATTAGAACGAACAATAACCTCTTTACCTGCGGCCCTTGCAGCTTCCGCCAACGGTTTAAAACCGTAAAGCATCTCGGGAGCACCGCCCGTGAGGTCAACAGTTTGAATTTGAGGAAAACGGCGAATGATTTCAATTAATTGTTCGCATATTTCTGGGGAAAGTTCTTCGGTTCGTGTTGGGCTAGCTTCTACGTGGCAGTGACTGCAAGCGAGATTGCAGCGTTTGCCTAGATTAATTTGTAAAACTGCGATCGGCTTTTTAGTTAAAGCTGAGTTGAGTTTATTTTTGAAAGGCGTGATTGCGGTCTGAATCATGTGCTAAATTTTTTAGTCTGTGCTCGCAACGAATTTAGAGGCGTTCTGGTGGAACGTCTCTGATAATTTAGCATGAATTCAAGGGAAGCGACAGCGACAGATTTGAATTATTCGGTACAAAGCCTCGGCGGTTAGAAACCGCGTCTACACAAGCAAAGTCTGCCTCCGCAGACTGAAGAGAAATTATTGATTGTTCAACCCGCGCAGGCGCGTGAGTGTTTTTGTAGTTGCGATTTCAATCGCCGGGTAATTCTACAACTCAGATAGGTCGTAGAAGTCTTATTTGAGGGTTTCAACTAATTTCTCAACTCGTGCTTTAATTTCACCTCGAACGCGATGAAAAGTTTCGATTGGTTGTCCGTCGGGGTCGTCGAGTTGCCAATCTTCAAATACTTCTCGCAATACCCACGCTTCAGGTAAATTCACGCCGCAGCCGCAGAGAGAAATTACTGCATCGTAATCTTCGGCGTTGAATTCGCTTAAGGCGTTAGATGTTTGATCGGTGATATCAATGCCGATTTCTGACATGACTTGAATTGCTGTCGGGTGAACTCTGCTTGATTCTAAACCGGAACTGGTGACGGCTATTTTGTCTTTGCCGATGGTTTTAGCTAATCCTTCTGCCATTTGCGATCGACAGGAGTTTCTTTTGCACACGAACATTACTTTTTTCATGGTGTTTTTTGGGTTGTTGGTTATTGGTTGTTAGTTATTGGTTGTTGGTTGTTAGTTAGGGCCCCGGCGGTTAGAAACCGCGGCTACACAAGCGAAGTCCACCTCCGTGGACTGAAGAAAAATCCTTGATTCTTTAACCCGCGGAGGCGGGTTTTGTCTGTGTAGCCGCGATTTCAATCGCCGGGTGATTCTTCAACCCGCGGAGGCGGGTTTTGTCTGTGTGCCCGTAAAACTTCGCGATTTCAATCGCCGGGTGATTTCAACGCCGGGTAATTCTTCACGCCCGGTTATTCAATGGCGCGATTTGCAACTGCGATCGCCTCCTTGGCCGCTTGTTCCTTGCGTTCGCTGTGGCGATCGGTCAAATAGTCGGTGTGCTCCCGCAACAGCAAAGTAAACTTGTACAATTCCTCCATGACATCGATCGCGCGATCGCGAAAAGGAGAATCCTTCATCGTCCCATCATCATGAAACTCCTGATAAGCCTTAGCCACCGAAGACTGATTAGGAATCGTAAACATCCGCATCCAGCGGCCCAAAATCCTCAAAGTATTCACAGCATTAAAAGACTGAGAACCGCCACTAACTTGCATCACCGCTAAAGTCCGACCTTGAGTCGGTCTGACAGCCCCAATACTTAAAGGAATCCAGTCAATTTGATTTTTGATAATGCCCGTAATATTGCCGTGCATTTCTGGACTCGACCAAACTTGACCCTCCGACCAAAGGCTCAATTCCCGCAATTCTTGAACCTTCGGATGCGTATCGGGAACGCTGCCATAAATCGGCAATTCCCGAGGATTGAAGAACCGAACTTCTGCACCGAAATCCTCAATAATTCGAGCCGATTCTTCCGCCAACAAGCGGCTGTAAGATCGCTCTCTTAACGAGCCATATAAAAACAGAATTCTCGGTTTATGCGTGAAATTTGCCATAATCCTTTCAATTAAAATCCCGAAATCCGTTAGATATTTGTCGGTAAACAGCGACTGCTAACTGCGCGCCCCAAATCGGAGCAACCCAGTAAACCCAGTGGTGTTCCCAAATGCCACCAATTAAGGTCGGGCCGAGCGATCGCGCCGGATTCATGCTCGCTCCCGTAATCGGCCCCATAAATGCAGCTTCCAAGCCTACGGTCAAGCCAATTGCTATCCCCGCAAAACCGATATGAGCGCGCCTGTCAAGCCCCGAACCCAGAATCACAAACATCAGGATAAAAGTCAGAACTGTTTCTAAAATTAGAGACTGCAACCAATTACCGTTAAGAGGGATAGTTGCACCGAGATTTCCCACTTTTCCTAAGCTAATTAGTAGCAGTGTGGAAGCTGCGATCGCCCCCGCACACTGCGCCAAAATGTAAGGCAAAACTTTGTATTTTGGGAAAAAACCGCTCGCCCAAAATCCTAAAGTTACGGCTGGGTTAAAGTGCGCGCCGCTGATATGCCCGATCGCATAAATCATCGCGGCTACAACTGCACCAAATACAAAACTAACGCCCAAATGAGTGACAGCACCACCGCTAATTTTGTTAACCATCACCGCGCCGGTGCCTGCAAAAACTAGAATAAACGTGCCGAGGCATTCCGCGATCGCTTCTCGACTGCAATCTCGATTTTCGCCAAAAGCTAACTTCTTTGCTGCTGCACCCATCGCTCTCAACTCATTGGTTCCAAATCATCATATCAAAAAAAGTTGATGTGTCAAGTCTATTGGTTCGATCCTTCGGACTTTAGTCCGCATCAAGCCAGGACTCTTCGTCGGAACGATCGAACCAATAGCGGTTACTTTACCGGACACGATATTACTAATCAAGAAATATTGATATGTCAACCCGCATCGGAACAAGGGCGCGCCGGCAGCATCTGACTCAAGCGGCGGTACTCGGCGAGGTACTCTTCCAGGGCGAGAAACTGAGCTAGATTGAGGCTGTAGTAGATCCAGCGGCTTTCTTGGCGGCTGCGAACTAAAGCGGCTTCTTTTAGGGTTTTGAGGTGAAAAGAGAGTTTAGACTGAGGGACACCAAGCCGATCGCACAAATCGCAAACGCACAACTCCTGTTCCCGCAGCAACTCCAGAATCTGAATCCGCAGGGGGTCAGAAAGAGCGTGAAAGCCAGCGGAAACAAGTTTTTCGGAAATCTGCGGTTGTGGAGTGCGATCGGGCTTGGCTGTCGAATTTTTAATCATCAATTATAGGCGAAGGAAGAAGCAAGAAGCAAGAAGCAAGAAAAGCAACGGTTTCAGCAATTAAGAACGTCCTCACTGTCGGGCGTGGTTGCTATATTAGAACTGAAGTGCAAAAGTTCTTTCAATCAAATTTTAGGACGGGCTAGAAGCCCATTCCACAAGAAAAAAAAGTTTGTGGGATGGGCTTCTAGCCCGTCCTCAGTATTTTTACAATTCAAGTCTATTGTAAAAAAATCCATACAAACCATCATATTTTGTCAGGCTTCATCCCTGAAAACTGCTGAATTTAGCATCGATAGATTCTTCCGAGTAGATATTACTTCGGATTCTGTACCCGCGCCGGCACATCAGTCAATCCGGCTTTTTGCATCAGCGAAATCACACCTACAGATAGAACCCCACCAATCACTACCCCGACAACTATCAGAATCAGAAATAATTTTTGGAGAGTTTTTTTAGTAGCTGGGTGGTACTGTCTCGGCAACTCTTCACCTCGATCGTCAGGTTGTTGCTCCAAGGGGTCTAGCGGATCGGAGGGATTTGAGTTAAAAGGATTCGGTGCTTGATTCATGGCTAGTGATGGTTAAAGGATTTAAACAACTATTTTAACTTGCGATTTGCCGTCGCAACTTACATGATACATTCTCATTTTACTCAACAGTCGATAAAATTTATTAAGATACCGAGGATTTTAGAAACATTATTAATAAAATATTCGTCTGTATCAATCTCGATCGCAATTCCTTCTAGCTTAAAGAATTTCCAGATACTTCCTGTTGTCACAACTCCATAAATTGTCTGAATGTTATTTTATTGACGCTGGTTAAATATTTGGGCTGCGATCGTTTCTGCCATGCACTCCCCTAAGCCGGATAGAATGTTGTCGTTTTTTGCTTCAACCAAAGCGATGACTGGGGATTCGATGACTAGCTGTTCGGGCGATCGGCTAATTAGAAAATCGCAATAACCGCTCAAACCCCTAGCAGGGTCTACAGTAAACTCTCTACCTGAAAATAAACTCATCCGTTCCGGCAGCCGTTTTTTGATTTCAACTAATATCGGCGCGACAATTAGCTCGGAGCGAGCTTTATCGGAATTATTTTCTAGTGCTAAAGGTAGATTAAATTGCAAAGTTTCTTGCAAAAAAATGCTGGGTTCTATTTCGGGAATGTCGGCAAACAAGCCAACCCTCCTAGTAAAAGTTATGCCAAAATTTCTCTTAATTTGTTCGAGGCTAAATTGACTGTACGGCATTTAACTCCCTCTTCCAACACAATCAAAAAACCTCTCGCCCTCATTCACTCTCTGGCCTTGAAAAACCTCTGCGTTTATCTGTGTTTATCCCAAGAGCATCTGCGGTTGTTCTATCAATCAAAGATTTAGGCAATTCAAGTCTAATAACTTGTTTAAAACATCGCAAAGAGGGCTGGGCGGGTTTATCTGATTCTACTGCTTTTACAGATTTTTGGTGAACCCGCCTCTAAAAAATTTTAGGCTTCTGTTTTCTCTAAGCGATTGAGAGAAAATGTTGCGGCCTCAGCTACTTGAGAATTTTTATCTTTTTCTAAGTATTTCAAAGCCGAAACACTCTTCACACTCGGCAAATTGCCCAAAGCTTCAGCCAGCCTCTGACGGATCAGCCAATCTTCTGACTGAGCAAAGTTGAGGATGCGATCGATCGCGTCAATTGCCTTAATTTCCCCCAAAGCCGAAATCGCCGCCTGCTGGATCACCACTTGTTCGCAGTCGAGAGCTTTCAGCAGCACGTCGCGAGCCCGCGGATCTTTGAGATTTCCCAGAGAAACCGCCGCACTAAAGCGCACCAGCCATTCAGTATCTTCGTAAAAAGCCCGCACCAAAGCCTCAAAAGCTCTGATATCTTCCAGATAGCCCAAAGCACCAGCAGCGTCAGCGCGAATCCCGTAATCCGGGTCAGTTTCTAGCAATTTGACTAGAATGGGATAGCACTCTGCTGTCGGTTTGACTCCCAGAGCAAACACAGCCATCGATCGCACTTGCAAACTTTCGTCGTTCAACACCTTTTTAATCAAAGGTACAGCCGTTTCAGCCGACACGTTTCGCAAGTTAGCCAAAGCCACCATGCGATCGGCTGAGTTTTCGCTTTCTAACTTGGCTGCAATTTGCTCTAAGCTTAAAGTTGTCATTATCGGTAAATTTTGTAGTAAAACTTTACATTCGGCTTATTTTGATTATAGGGGAGTCTCAGGAAAAAAGCAGGGAGTAAAAACCGACCCAGGATTTGAACTCAGTGAAATTACGGATTAGTGAGAGTATTAATCTAAAGCTCAAATTGCATGAAAATAATCAATGAGCTAGTCCTTAGCTAGCGATTAAATAGACAAAGTGGTACACTTATAGACAAAATCCTGGTGTACCATGCGATCGCCTCGCTAAATTGAACAAAGAAATACAGTGTTGAGGTCGAACAATGCTTTTATCCATCAAAACAAAGTTAAAGCTAAACAAGAGTCAGGCAACAGTCATGAGCAAACACGCTGGAATAGCGAGGTTTACTTATAACTGGGGATTGGCTACTTGGAGCCACCTTGATCAAGATGGATTGAAGCCCAATAAATACCTGCTCAAGAAATTCTTTAACAATCATGTAAAACCTGAGTTCACATGGATTAAAGAGACGGGAATTTGCCAGAAGATAACTCAATATGCTTTCGACAATCTTGGTGATTCCTTCTCCTTATTTTTCTCAAAAAAAGCTGGATATCCCAAATTCAAGA
>NZ_JAEQCX010000120.1:0-37379 GCF_020738035.1 Microcoleus sp. PH2017_28_MFU_U_A | reverse complement strand
AGACTGACATTCCGGGCATTGCATAATATTCCTTTTAAATGTGTGTGATTTGTGACGCTCCGACGACCATTTCATCATACCCTAGTTCAGCAACGCCAGGACTTTAGTCCTTGAATTTTAAGGACTTGCATTCGGAACGATGGAACCAATCTTATTATGGTAGTTTGATTTGTCTAGGCTTTGCGATCGAGACGAATCGCTTGTTCTAAAGCAGTTTTTTCCCTGGCTCTGCGCGCGTAAGGCTGCAACTTAGCAGCATCCCACCCAGTCAATATCTGCATATCTTCCAAATTCATCCCCCGCATTAACATCTCCACGCACCAGGTTTGTTGAGTTTGTTCGATCGCGATCGCCTCTGCTTCAACACCAACCAATCCCGCAGTCATTTCTTCCCACAACTTGGCTAACTCATTTTCCGACAGCGGTTTTCCAGTTCGATTTAAAAACAAAGCTGACTCGCTGTCTTTGCGACTTTTCAACCACTGAGTTAGCGGATTGTTAGTATAAGAACCGTAGCGCTTGCCCAAAATCCACTGATTTACGGGAACTTGCCGCCCCAAACCTTGCGTGACTTGCAGCAGTTGTTGGCGAGAATCGCTAATGTGGTGCGATCGCCCCAAGCCAACAATCTCATTGGCACTCAATCCCGATCCAAACAAAACGTATGCTAAAGCATATTCTTGCATTCCCAGCTTTTTAGCCCGCTGCACAATGGCAGCGACTAAATTTGCTGGCAAATCCGACACATTTTCGCCAGCAGTTTTTTTGGTTGCTAACTCCGATTTGACTGCAAATTGATTTTGGGCCCGGCTGTCGCGAATTTTGGCGCCAAACCCGCCAAATGCGGGCAAAATCTCAGATTCCACCTGCCGGTTCGCACTCAGAAAAGTAACATTCTCCTGTTGTTCTCTTTGCGCCTTCGCGGTTACTCGATCGAACTCAACTTCAGACTGGAGGCGATCGGCAGACGAGACAGCCCCGTGCAAAAACAGCGCGAGCAAATTCTCCAAAAAATCCTCCCGATCCTGCCAAAGTTCGTGAAACTCGCTAGTAAACTCAATCACCGCGTATCCCAGCAACATTCCGTTGAGCAAACTAGCCAGCTTTTCGGCAGTCACATGGGCGTGCAACTGTTCGCGATCGATCGCAGCAGCAAAATATTCCGCTGCATAGCGGTTGACTTCCGTAAAGCCTCTACCGAGCGCCGCACGGTTTTCTGCGGGGTACTGTCCCGCTTCGCCCACCACCGATCGCACGACTTCCGGAACCCGTTCCAGGGCCTCCAAACAGGCAATAGCGTAGTCTTTGAGCGCTTGGTGGATGCTGCTAGTCTGATTTGTGCGATCGACTAAACTTTCACCCAACTTAGTAAATACGGCAGCCTCTTCAATGACGGCCAAAAGCAAGCCGTGCTTGCTACCAAAATTCCGAAATAGCGTTACCTCATTAACTTCAGCTAATTCTGCAATTTGCTTGGTCGTAGTTTCGGTAACTCCCCTAGAGGCAAATAACTCTAGCGCTGCACCGATTAAACGCTGTCGAGTTGGATTCCGTTGAGCGGGCATAATAAATTGCAAGTAAGACTTGCACAAAAAGGAAACGCCTGTTAAGCTGAAGATGTAAGTGAAACTTGCACTTTCTGTTCCGCCTGTAATCGTATGCTTTCACAAGCGTCAGTTTTAACCAGTGTACAGGGAAGGCCGATCGATGTTTTGTCAGCAGATCGCCGTTATCTAAAATTAAGGACTTTCATGAATTGTAATTCCGTCGAAACTGCCCTTGAGGGCAAACAGCCGATCGCGTTTAACTGGACGACTGCGGCATTTTTTGGGGCAATACACGGCTTAGCTTTATTAGCCCCTTGGTTTTTTTCTTGGTATGCTTTAGGTGTAGCGATATTTCTGCACTGGCTGTTTGGCAGCATTGGCATTTGCTTGGGATATCACCGAATGTTAACTCACCGCAGTTTGCAAGTGCCTAAATGGCTAGAATATGCGATCGGCACAATAGGTGCTTTAGCCTTACAAGGCGGGCCGATTTTTTGGGTTTCCGGACACCGCCAGCATCACCTCTACACAGAAGATAATAATAAAGATCCTTACTCCGCGCGGCGCGGTTTTTGGTGGAGTCACATGATGTGGATATTTTACCCGCACCAAGAGTTTTTTAATTACGAAACTTACAAACAGTACGCTCCCGATTTAGCGAAAGATCCTTTTTACCGCTGGTTAGATCGCAACTTTCTGATATTGCAACTTCCTGTAGGAATCTTGCTGTACCTAATTGGCGGTTGGTCATTTGTAATTTACGGCGTATTTCTCAGAGCAGTTTTGCTGTGGCATAGCACTTGGTTAATCAACTCTGCCAGCCACATGACAGGCTACCGCACATTCAAATCCCAAGACAATTCCCGCAACCTTTGGTGGGCAGCAATTCTTACCTACGGAGAAGGCTGGCACAACAACCATCACGCTTACCCGAACGTAGCAAAAGCCGGATGGAAATGGTGGGAAATTGACATGACTTGGTGGGCAATTAAAATTTTGAAAGTGCTGGGTTTAGCGAAGAAAGTTGTGCTGCCACCGCCAATTGCTGCCAGTTCAAAGTTTTAATTATTAGTCGCGATGCAGGAACAGTAATTTAGTTAATAAACCCGGTTGATTTAATCAATTGGGTTGATCGGATTTTGGGTATTGCGACTTAGTTTACTATAACCTTATATCAAAAGCACCTTTTTGTTCTGGGTGCATCTGGTTTTGGCAAATATGTTTGTATGGGCTATAGCATGACCGTAGTCAATATGGGATTATAACTAATAACTTATATGCGGTCATGCTTCGCCCTCTTCAAAAACTAATTATTAGACCTCTTGCAAAAATCGGAAAACACCCTAAAATTATCTGCGTTTATCTGTGTTTATCTGTCTGACATCTGCGGTTGAAGGATCGATCGAAGACTTATGCAAGAGGTCTATTCTTCACTCAAACTATTTCCGAGGCTAAAAGCCTACCATCAACTCGCTCATATTCATCTTCCAGTAGCCACGAGTGAGCCTCATCGTAACTTGAACCTAAAAACAGCAGTTTATAATTCGGCGATGGTTCGTAAATACCACACTTACTATTTTTGCCACCCACTAACATCAGAATCCGAGGCGGGAAAACAATCGGATCTACCCACAACTCGATAAATTCCCAATCAGTGATTTGTTCCACAAGGTTTTGTGCGGAAGATAACATGATAATTATCAGTTACTTTGACTGTTCAGGTAAGATATAATTTTGGGTGCGATCGGCAATCATGGGCTTTCTGTGAATGTTAATTTTGGATGATTTCAGTCAAAGTATTTCTATTATATCAAAACAGTTGAAAAACCTCGGTGTCAACTGTCAAATGCGGTGCCTCGATCGTAGTTGAATGGTCAACTGTCAACTGTCAACTGTCAATTAAGAGGGCGGGCACAGGGGCATCGCCCCTACCACAGATCGACTGTCAACTGTCAACTGTCAACTGTCAACTGTCAACTGTCAACTGTTTAAGCACTTTCCTGAATTAAATCTGCTTCCGCATCCCGTCGTCTGTTCATCCCTTTTTCAATGCTCGTTCCCAGCCAAATTCGTTTCATTTTGCGGATTTGTTCGGGAATTTTACTCACATTTTTTTTCGTAATTAAATCGCGAATAACACGCATTTCCACGCGGCGGTTTCCCTGCATACTCGTGCCGCGATTGAACACCAAACTTACCAATCCTCCTTGAACATCTGCCGGCAATTGTTCAAAACCGGGAAATGCTTCTTTTGTCAGATTGTAAAATTTAGGCACTGTGACAACATTAAAAACTTCCCATGCTAATTCCCAGGGAACAATGATGTCTCTAACACTAGCTAAACGTTCTTTTGCTGCATCCTCTGTCAACCCGCAGCACTTACTCAAACGCTGTTGCTCAACATCCCCTAATTTCTGCCAATCTTGGTTGAAAACTTCTACTGTGTTGTAACCTAGATCGTAACCGATGCCGATCGTAATTCCCGATGCTCCTTCCGGCCAAGTTGGACGCTGCAACAGCTTTTCGTAATATAGCCGCCCGCCGCCGACCTCGAATTCTAAGATTAGCTCGATCGCCCTGTATGATAAAAGTGACGAGCCCAAAGGTTCCCCAGGGAACAAAGCAGCTAGCGTTTCCGGGCCTGCTATGCCGTTTGCCAAAAATTTTTGATTGGTTTGAAACTGTTTGAGGGATGCTTCTGTTTTCGGCCCAAACTTGCCGTCTGCACTCCCTAGATTCAACCCTAACTCCAGCAAGCGTTTTTGAAGTTTCACAACATCGGAACCCGATGCACCTAATTTTAGAGTTTGCACAACCTGTTTTCCTGTAATGCGATCGGCACAATAATTTTTGCTTGATATTGTACCACAACCAGCATCTCCCAAACTATGAGATTAATTCTGCCTCACTCAGCAGAGCAAAATCGCGCGGATTGTTTAACACGAAACCGTCATTTTCTTTAATTAAATCACCAAAACAGGTGACAGGCGATCGGGATTCATAAGCCTTGAGGGCCAACTGATAATCTGCTTCCGGCAATTCCAGATTAATTTTTCTCAGCTTCCCCACCACAAATCCTATTAAAGTAATTTGGCCTGGAGATTCTGCCCCATACACTTTATTAATCCATCCCGAGATTGCAACATTAGGTAAAGCAGTGATTAAATCGCTGAGAATCTCTAGCTGAGAGCGATTTTCTATGACTTCTAGCGTCTTGAAAGCTTCAGCAATAAGCTGAGGAGCATCAAATTCTTGTCTCACAGGCTGCTTGATTTCAAAAATCTGACCAGCATCATTCTTTTTGTGCCAAATCCAAGTATTCTCATAGACTAAAGCAATTTTTTGCCAGCCATTAGTCTCTAAGTGTGCCGCTAGCACATTGGGATCTATAGTTTGGAAAATTTCCTTATCTTTTACAGTTACTTTCACGGTAAACCTCCTTGACTAAGACGCTGCATAATAGACTTGAGAGCCTCTACTGTGAACTGATTAGAGCGGGATAACTCAACTGTTACATTCGCTGTATTGAGTCTTTCTGGCTGTCCCCGCAGCGACACCCAGTAGGCGCAATGCCTCATGCACATTTCGTCTTCAGACTGCTGCAACCAGTTTTCTAAATTTTCCGGCACTAAAACTACCACTAACAGGCGCGGAACCTGGGAATTGATTATCAAATCCCTGTAGTTTTTTATCCTCACCGGATATCGGATGAACTGCCCGTCGAGTACATCCCTTGAGGTACATTTTAATTGTAAGTTAAGCTCAGGGGAAAAAACTACTCCCTCACCGCCTCTTGCTACGATTTTTAAATCAATGCTATCGTCATCTACTTCTGGCTGACTGACAGAGAAACCTGCCACGGCTGCCACGGCACGTACATAAGCTTTGCTGAAAAGTTCTTTCTGCTGGTTCAGTTCCATTCTAAAATAAACATCTTGCGAAAATAATATATTTTACAATAAAGGTGTTCCACAAGTAATTATTGTAGGAGAGTTCTACCCGAAAGGCGATCGATTGGTATAATTTATTATTCTTAGTCCGCGGAGGCGGACATTGTTTGTGTAGTAGCGGTTTCAACCGCCGAGTTTTATAAATAAAATGTAAAAAAACCCGGTTCCTTCAAGAAACCGGGGTTTTTCAGACTTAAACCGCGTGTTTTCGATACCAATCAATCGTATTTTTCAAGCCTTCTTTAAACTCCACCTCAGCCACAAAACCAAACCTTTCCTTAGCCCTTTGGGTATCCAAACAGCGGCGCGGCTGACCGTTCGGCTTGTCTGTTTCCCAAACAATTTCTCCCTCATATCCCATCAATTCGCAAATTGTTTCCACTAATTCGCGAATTTTAACTTCGCTATTTGTTCCCAAATTAACCGGGTCAGATTCATTGTAAGATTGAGCCGCCATCACAATCCCGCGCGCGGCATCTGTGGAATACAAAAACTCGCGGCTGGGGCTACCATCGCCCCAAACTGGTAGTGTTTTGTCTCCTCTTTCTTGGGCTTCGTGGACTTTGCGAATTAATGCTGGGATGACGTGGGAACTTTTCGGATCGAAGTTATCTTCTGGGCCGTACAAATTAACTGGTAGCAAGTAGATACCGTTGAATCCGTACTGCTGGCGGTAGGATTGTAGTTGCACTAATAAGGCTTTCTTTGCTATTCCGTAGGGTGCGTTGGTTACTTCGGGATAGCCGTTCCAGAGGTCGTCTTCTTTGAAGGGAACTGGGGTTAAGTTGGGATAGGCGCAAATTGTGCCGACGCAGACAAATTTTTCGACTCCTGCTTCGTAGGCGGCGTGGATTAGTTGCGCGCCCATCATCAAATTGTCGTAAAATAGTTCTGCCGGTTTGATGAGGTTTAAACCGATGCCGCCGACGTGGGCTGCTAAGTGTATGATGATATCTTGTTGGTCGGCTGCGCGTTTGCAGTTTTCCATGAGGCGGAGGTCGCAGTCGATCGATCGACTAACTGAAATTTTATCAGCATCGGCCCCTGCTTTGACTAACTGGTCGATTACCTGACGGCCGAGGAAACCGGCGCCGCCCGTGACTAGGATGCGTTTGTTGCTTAAATCCAAGCTTGTCATAATTTTATCCTCGGGATTTTCAATAAAGGTCGATCGACAATTTCCAGTCTAAATTTGTTACTTTAGCAAAAAAGCTTTCCGCTACAGCAGGCGCTAACAAGTCAGTTTTAGCTGTCCCAGATAGGGGAAAATTGCTCCGTTTGTATCTGAACGTGAGATTTATGGGTTTCCAGTCCTCAACGTTTTAATGTTTTTGTTGGCCCGCACAGCCGAAAATTTGGCGATCGGTTAAGCTGGTTGTTGGAATGCCCGCACTAATAGCTACAACAATCCTCTCATCACTTGTGAACTGTTTGTATGGGTAATGCCCCGATGCGCGAATCGGGTAACAGACGGGACACTACCCATACAAATTGTTAGCAGTCACCACACCCGGGAACGGATACAAGTCCCTGACAGGATTCGGGGAGTGTCAAAAATTTTAGACTAAGAGTTCCAACTTTCAGATTCATCTGTGGAGTAAGTCCAAAATCTAAAATCTAAAATCTAAAATCTAAAATCCAAAATCTAAAATCGACTGACTGTTTAGTTTTGTGGATCAATCAAATCCGTTGCCAGAACCTCGTTCTTGCTTTTTGAGCGATTTCATGTCAGCATCTACCATTAAATGCACTAACTGCTCAAAAGTTACAGAAGGTTCCCAATTTAATTGCTGGCGCGCCTTAGTCGAATCACCAATCAACAGTTCGACTTCTGCCGGACGCAAGTAACGTTCGTCAAACTCCACATATTTTTGCCAATCTAAATTGACGTAAGTAAAGGCCAAATCTAGAAATTCTTTAATGGAATGGGTTTCGTTAGTAGCAATTACGTAATCGTCAGGCTTCTCTTGTTGCAGCATCAGCCACATTGCCTGCACGTAGTCTTTAGCAAAGCCCCAGTCCCGCTTGGAATCGAGGTTGCCCAAATAAAGTTTTTTCTGCTGGCCGACGACAATTCTGGCAACAGCCCGAGTAATTTTGCGAGTTACAAAAGTTTCACCACGGCGCGGAGACTCGTGATTGAACAAGATGCCGTTACAAGCAAAAAGTCCGTAGGATTCGCGATAATTTATTGTTTGCCAGTGACCGTAAACTTTGGCACAAGCGTAGGGACTTCTGGGATAAAAGGGAGTTGTTTCCTTCTGCGGAACTTCCTGCACCAAACCAAACATTTCAGAAGAACCTGCTTGATAAAACCGCACTTCTATGCCTGTGCGATTCTGGTAGTCCCGAATTGCTTCTAGTAGTCGCAATACCCCCATCCCTACGGCATCAACCGTATATTCCGGTGAGTCAAAACTGACTCTAACGTGAGATTGAGCGCCTAAGTTATAAACTTCTACAGGCTGAACTTGTTCCAATATTCGGCGGAGAGTAGTGCCGTCGGTCAAGTCGCCGTAGTGCAGAAACAACTTTGCATCCTCGCTGTGAGGATCGACATAGATATGGTCAATGCGATCGGTATTGAAACTAGAACTGCGCCGGATAATGCCGTGAACTTCGTATCCTTTCTCTAACAGTAATTCGCTCAAGTAGGACCCGTCTTGGCCTGTAATACCTGTTATTAGCGCTCGCTTGCGTTGCGTCATCTGATTTTCCTTTGACAGGCTGTGTTAATTCACTTCGGACTTTCAGGGTAGAGGCTGTTGTTGCCTGCCCGTCGTATGCTCAAGCTCTACCTTAACTCACAATTCTTCGATCGGCATCAAGGAAGTGTTTTGTTTGAGTAAAGAGTTTGCCGCTTGCTGTCAGTAGTCAGCCTCAGTGGTCAGTAACAAACAAAACTAACTACCGATGGCTGACTGCGGACAAAAAATTAATATGCGCCGTTATTTTTGGGGAAAATCACAACTCCAATTGTTTTGAAAACAATCCACATATCCATCCAAAGGTTTTTGTCATTGGCATAATAGAGGTCAATTTGGACTCTTCGGGGATACGGAATGTCGTTGCGACCGGACACTTGCCACAAACCTGTAATTCCAGGTCTGATGGTGAGAATTTTGTTGATGTGACGGCCGTATCTCGGCAGTTCTTCTTCAACTAAAGGTCTCGGCCCGACGACGCTCATATCTCCTTTTAATACATTCCAAAACTGGGGGAACTCGTCTAAACTGGTCATTCGTAAAAATCTTCCAATCCAGGTAATTCGAGGGTCTTGTTTAAGCTTGAAATTGTCCTCAAACTCTTGACGCAAATGCGGAGATTTTTCCATGATTTCCAGCAATATGTCGTCCGCATTTTCCACCATCGTTCTAAATTTAAGGCAATAAAACATTTTACGGTTTTTGCCTACTCGTTCCTGTACGTAAAAGATAGGCCCGGACGAGCTTAAGGCGATAGAGAGAGCCAAAAGCAGGTAAACCGGAGCAAACAGGATTAGAACCGATAAGGAAAAGAGAATGTCAAATAACCGCTTGAAAAATTCTCCGTCGAGTCTCTCTAGAGAACGACTGATGCGTCTATCTCCTTGCAGGACAGGCGCAAAACCGCGTCTTGCGATCGCTCGAATTACCTTGCCGGAGATTAGTTGGCTGTCGGCAGTCATCTTACTCCTTCACTTCACACCACACACAGTCACGATCATAAGGCCTCAAGACGCTTTGTTCTCTGAATTATGTTTCAAATACTCAATTTTCTTGCGGAAAGGGGCAGTTGACTGTTGTCAGTTGACTGTTGACGGTTGGCAGTTGGCGGTTGCACTCAGACATGATGGAGGAGACGGCAGTGCCGTGTCCCTACATTAATCACCGTAGGGACACGGCACTGCCGTCTCCTCATTTCGGGCAATGTTGATTCCGGTGCAACCGGAATTGATATCAAGTCTGAGTAAAATCACCGGATTGAAATTCCTGATAGGAGTGTTCCACAAAAGCTAGATAGCGCTGCTCAAAGACTTCCGGGGCGAACTGGGAGGCGCGCAACCGTGCCATTTCTGGCGCAAATTTGCCTTGCAACTGCTCAAATTCTTCGACGGCTTCGACTATTGCTGCTGCGGTTTGGGAGGGGAAAAATAAGCCTGTCCCAGTCTCAGGGTGTTGGCGAATGTCGAGCACTGTCTCCAAAGCGCCGCCTGCTGCATAGGCAATTACTGGTGTCCCGCAAGCTTGAGCTTCTACTAAAGCGATGCCAAAATCTTCGCAAGCTGCATAGACAAAGGCTTTCGCTTCTGCCATGTACTTTTCCACTACGGAGGCGGGCTGCCAGCCGAGTAGTTGCACGTTGGGTTTGGCGATTTGCCGAATCATTTCTAATTCTGGCCCGGTGCCGATGACAATGAGAGTATGCCCGAGTTGATTGAATGCTTGGACGATCGCACTTACGTTTTTGTAGCTTACCAATCGGCACACTGTCACGTAAAAGTCTTGTTTTTGCCGCATCAAGGAAAATCTCTCGATATTTACCGGCGGATAAATCACCTCGGCGCGCCGTCGGTAGCACCGCCAAATTCGGCGTGCGGTGTGTTGGGAGTTGGCGACGAAATAATCGACGCGGTTGGCAGAAATTACATCCCACTGCCGCAGTCGGTGCAACAAATATCGCGTCAGCAAGCCCGGGATGCCCCGTCCGGCTTTGCTGCTGCGTAAATAGTCAAAAGTTAAGTCCCAAGCGTAGCGCATGGGCGTGTGGCAGTAGCAGACGTGCATTTGCCCTGGACTGCTGAGGATGCCTTTGGCGACGGCGTGGGAGGATGAGAGGATGATGTCGTATTCTCGCAGATCTAGTTGTTCGATCGCGATCGGCAGAAATGGCAAATATTTTTGCACGCCGCTGCGGGCCTTGGGGAAATTCTGCAAAAATGTCGTGCCAATCTGTCGCCCGAACAGATAGCTTTCGGGATTCGCCGATTCAAAGTCAATCAGGGCATAGATATCAGCGTCTATGTATTTGAGGATTTCGGCAACTACGAGTTCTGAACCGCCGGTAGCTAAGGGCGTCAACCATTCATGAACTAGGGCGTATTTGAGTTTTTTCACTTTATGTAGTCGATCGAACGATTTGTGAGCGCCAGTTCTGTCAATATTAGTCTTACCGAGGGATCGCTTACGCACCCTCAAGCCATCAACCGTGTTTCTACGCAGGCGACTCGATTTTAGATTTTAGATTTTAGATTTTAGATTTTAGATTTACTCCACGGATTAATCTGGGATTTTGAACAGAAGTCTAAAATTTTGGACTCGAAACTCACCAGCATCGGGTATTTGTAAGAATTTTTTTGGGTGCTTCAAACCAATATTTTTTGGGAGCAACGGGGTTTTTGTCAAATCGGAAATAGCAAAACCGCACTCTGCGGGAAATTTCCCGCCGATTGTTGACAAATAATACTATTAGGCGGAATACTGTAGGTGATTTGCGATCGCCAAAATGTGTGGAACGGGCGATCGAACTAACGTGGTGTGAGGAAAAAATGTCCAAATTTTTGTGGAAAGGACTTTTAGCAAGTCCCGCTGTACTAGCAGCAAGTTTAGTCGTATCTTCAACTGCCCTAGCAGCAGAGCAACCTGTAGAAATTGCCGCAGCTCAAGCCAATCAATTGGAATTAGCAGGTGCTGCAACCGAGGCAGCACAGCCTGAAATATCAGCAATAACGGCAGAACCAGCGTCAGTAGTTAACAACTTAACTGTTGAGACTATTGAAAATAACAATCTCGCAGCGAAGGTAGCCCCAGTTGCCGAACAAGTCGCATCACCGGAAAATAACGCAGTTGCAGCAGCAGACTTAAGCGAAACCAAACCCGCAGTCGCGCCCGCCAACTTAAATGCCAAGCAACCGATCGCAGAGCAAATCCCCGCAGTCGCGCCCGCCAACTCCAGCGAAAAACCCGCTGTACCAACTAATGTCAGCGCCGACAAAGCAGCCGCAAAACCCCAGCAGATTTCCCAATCAACGGCTCCAATTGCCCAGCCTCAAGCGCAGTCAAATGTTTTAGAACAAATCAACCAATACAGCGCAGAAGGCAGCAGCGAAGATACAGTCGGCCAAGTAACCTCCGTTTCGCAACTTTCCGACGTGCGGCCCACCGATTGGGCATTCCAAGCTTTGCAATCCCTAGTAGAGCGCTACGGGTGCATTGCCGGCTATCCTGACGGCACCTATCGCGGCAACCGGGCGATGACTCGCTACGAGTTTGCAGCGGGTTTAAATGCCTGTTTGGATAAAGTCAACGAGCTGATTAAAGGCGGTACCAGGGGTTTAGCCACAAAAGAAGATTTGGCTGCTGTGCAAAAGCTGCAAGAAGAGTTTGCAGCGGAATTGGCAACTTTGCGCGGGCGCGTCGATGCCTTGGAAGCGCGCACCTCTGAATTAGAAGCAAATCAGTTTTCGACTACGACTAAACTCAACGGCGAAGTGATATTTGCATTGACAGGTATCGCCCGGGGAGAAGATGCTGACGGCCGCGATGCCGATCGAAGCACGGCTTTTGGCAGCAGGGTTCGTCTCAATTTTGACACGAGTTTCACCGGCAAAGATTTGCTGAGAACTCGACTGCAAGTTTTAAATTTGGGTGCGTTTTCTACTAATAATACTAAAACTGCTGAAGGGGAATTGCGGTTTAACGCCGGGCCTTTTGGAACAGCTAGCAATACAGTCGGTTTAGATGCGCTGTTTTACCAATTTCCCCTCGGCAAAAGCACTACTGTAATTCTCGAAGCCAATGCCGGTGCCGCTGACGATTTTACTAACACTGTCAATCCTTACTTTGACGGAGATGGCGGTAGCGGTGCTCTTTCTAACTTCGGCACTCGCAACCCGATTTACTATTTGACTGCGGGTACTGGTATCGCTGTGCGGCAGCAATTGGGAGAAAAACTTGAGCTGAGTTTGGGATATTTGGCCGGCAACGCTGCAAGCCCGACGCAGGGTAACGGTTTGTTCAACGGTTCTTACGGCGCTTTGGCTCAGTTGACTTTCAAACCGACAAGCACTATGGCTTTAGGTTTAACTTACGTCAATTCCTACAACTTCGTCACTGGTACGGGCAGCAACGCTTCTAATTTTCCGGTACGTCTCGGTTCCTTCGGCATCGACAGCGACAATAATCTGCCAGTTTCTAGCAATTCCTACGGCGCCCAAGCTTCGTGGAGAGTGCGGCCTGGATTGGCAATTGGCGGTTGGGCTGGTTACACTAACCAGCGCATTTTATCTAACTTGGCTACTCCTACCGGTTCTGTGCAGCGCGGAGACCAAAAAATCTGGAACTGGGCTGTTACTGTGGCTTTTCCCGATTTGTTGAAAGAGGGAAATGTGGCGGGCTTTCTGGTAGGTATGGAGCCGCGAGTAACAAGTTCTACTAATCGGACTTTGCCGGAAGATAAGGATACTTCGCTGCACATTGAAGGGTTCTATCAGTTTAAGTTGAGCGACAATATTTCGATCACTCCGGGTGTGATTTGGCTGACTGCTCCTGACCACAATAAGAGTAATTCTGATTTGGTGATTGGGGTGGTGAGAACTACCTTTACTTTCTAGGCTTAGCCCTTTGGGATTTGGGATTTGAGATTTGGGATTTGAGATTGGCAGTTTTAATCTCAAATCTCAGGCCGCCAATTTCAAACTGGTTGAAAAACTCAGATTCTGTGGCACCCATGCTTTATTGAGAGTTGCTATAGATGGCAATGAACAATATTGGTTAAGATTGTAGACGGGCATTTCTTGCCAACACTCGCGACAAAACCAGTACACCTGATGCTGGCGAAAGTGACGCAGCATCGGATTCGAGCAGCAGGGACAGTCTGTATTCTGGTTAACTTGACCGAGGATTTGATTTGAGCTGCTGGATGCGTCTGTCATAATAACCTCTTTTTTAACTCAGATATATTTCACTGTTGTTGGAAAGTGCTGTAACCTGGCTTGAAACACCAACACCATGACTGTAAAAGTGAAAAGTAAAGATTTGGTAAAAAAAATAAGGTTGTTAAGGAATTGAGTTAACTTGAAATATTTCGCAACAATAAATAGTTAGACTTGTTAAAAAATGCAGGTTGAGGGAAGCTCCAAACTCTTATGCAGTAAGTCATTCCCTTTCTGTCAAGTATTGCTAAAACCTAATTAATTGTTGGGTGGAGTGAATGTCCGAGTTGTTTGTACTCAGCTCGCGCAGAGGTGCGTCGCTATGAATTTGTTGATTTTTTGGCGAGGGATTTTGAGTGGCGGCACACCCTACGGCTAGTAAAAAATGAGAATTAAATAACTTACAATTTTTATTAGACCTCTTGCAAAAGTCCTTTTAATCAAATTTAATCAAATTTTGGGACGGGCTAGAAGCCCATCCCACAAGAAAAAAGATTTTTGTGGGATGGGCTTCTAGCCCGTCCTAACTATTTTTGCAAGAAGTCTATTGTTCTTGTGGGATGGGCGTCCCGCCCGTCCCACAAATATGTGTAAATTCTTTCGCGATCCTCAGACTGAGCGATGTGAGATTTTAGTCTAAGTCCCAGCCTAAGGCCTGAGCAATCTGAACGGACAGCATAGCTGGATCGAGGGGATTTACAATCACTGCTGCTATTTTATCTTGTGGGAACAAGCTCTGTTGTAGATCGACCCATTTCGCTTTGAGAGTTAGCAGCACAACTGGAATTGCTTGGGTTGTGGGCAGTGTTTTTAGTTGTTTGAGAAATAGGAATTCATCTATGGCGCCAGTGGAAATATCCAAAATTATGCTATCGGGCTGATAGAGTATTGCTTGTCGCAAGCCTTCCAGGGTTGAATTGGCAACTCGCACGTTCCAACCTCCTAAGTCGGTTAAACAAGCTTTTACTACTTCCTGCATATTTGGTTCTTTGTAAATCAGTAAAATTGTTTTGGTGGTCATAGCAACCACTTCCAAAGCCTTCATTTGATTTTGATATTCGAGATACTGCGTGACATCATTGAATAACTGAAAAAGCATTCATGTAGTCTCCTCTTATGCTAAGAGCTTTTAGCTGTATCCCGGAAGCCTAGATAACCACGGTAAGGAATTGGTAAAGATTTTACTATCGTTACAAAACTTGACAAATAATCTTAAAATTCTTCATCCCACCCCAAAATCTCTGCGACTTCTACCGTCAGGCTGGTGGGTTGGATTGGTTTGGCAATTACGCCTGTGACGCCCATTTGGGCAAATTTTGCCCGATCGCTCGGCAGGACTTTTGCTGTCAGCAGAATCACCGGAATCGATCGCGTCTTGGGATCGGATTGAAGGCGATCGTACACAGCAAATCCATCCATTCCCGGCATAGATACATCGAGCAAAATGGCTGATGGTTGTTGTGTTTGGACTATTTGTAAACACTCTTCTCCCGATGCTGCTACCAGCGTTTCCCATCCGCCTAGATCTTCTAAACACGCTTGCACCAATTCTCGGAGGTGTTCTTGATCGTCAACTACTAAAATTAATCTGTCAGTCATGGGATTTGAGATTTTAGATTTGGGATTTTAGATTTTAGAGAGTCCTGGGCGTTAGGTACGTAGTTGCGCTTCAGCGCTCTAAATTATGAAAGAGCGCTGAAGCGCAACAACATACCTTTATTGAAGGTGACAGTTATTCGATCGCAGGTAAGGGCAATGTAAAGAAAAATGTGCTGCCTTCACCTAAAATACTTTCTGCCCAGATTTTTCCACCGTGCTGCTCAATAATACTGCGACAGATGGGCAATCCTAACCCGGTTCCTCCTTTTTCGCGGGAATCTGAGGCATCGACTTGTTGAAATCGCCCAAAAACGAGTTCTAATTTATCGGCTGGAATGCCCCGCCCGCGATCGCGAACTTGGAACAGCACGCAGTCTGTTTGGTTTTCCGCACTCAGGTAAATGGTGGCACCGACAGGCGAAAATTTAAGAGCATTACTAAGTAAATTTGTCAAGGTTTGGAGGATGGCATCTGCTGCGGCCCAGACTTCTGCATCGGTGGGGATAATAATTAATGAAATCTGGTGTTGATTGGCGATCGCCTGGAGGGCATCTACTACTTGCTGCATCAAATCTGCGGCTTTGCAAAGGGTTTTATCGAGAAATGCTCGCCCGGACTCCAGCCGTTCCAAATCTAAAATATCATTCACCAGGTTTACCAAACGATTGGTATCAAGTAGGGCAATTTCGATCATGCGCCGGGACTTTTCGGGTTTTTTATCGTAAATTCCAGTTTTTAATAGTCCTAAGGACATTTGAATTGCTGTCAGAGGAGTACGCAGTTCGTGGCTGACAATGCCGATGAATTCATCCTTAATTTGTTCGATTTTGTTGCGTTCGGTGATATCTTCGCCAATGCTGATACTGCCGATCGCGGTTCCATCTGAATCTTGCAGCGTTGTATTGTTCCAAGCAATGAATCGTTCTTCGCCGGATTTGGTCAAGATGACATTTCGATAATAGGGATGAGCATTGTGAGTCAAGAGTTGCAAGAAGTCGGCTTCAGTTGATTTTATACTAGAACTAGGCAAAAAGTTTTCAAACCAATTTTTGCCTAAAACTTCTTCGTGAGTATACCCTGTGAGACCGACAAAAAATGGATTGACGTAGTTGATATTTCCCGACGCATCGAGTCCGACAACAATCAACTGCACATTCTCCAAAAGCGATCGCCAGCGCCGTTCGGCTTCTCGAATTATAGCTTCTGCTTGCTGGCGTTCTTGCAATTCGAGTTCAAGTTGGGTGTAGAGTTGGGATTGCTGAATGGCGATCGCCAATTGGCTGCTAATCTGTTCGAGTAATTCAATTTCCCAAGATTGCCAATTGCGAGGTGCAGTATTTTGGTAGATGATTAACAATCCCCAGAGGAATTCTCCCGAAAATATGGGAACTGCCAAATATGCTTTGGCTTGAAATTGTTGCAAGAGTTGGATGTGACAGGGATGAAGTCCAGCTTCGTCAATATCGGCGATCGCAAAGGTTTCGTGATTGCGGAAGCGACCTCCTTTAGTTTCTTGCAGGTAGACATCTTCACAAGCTTTTTGAATATTGCATTCCACCAGTTTTACCCACTGCGGATCGACTGACTCCACCACAAAATCTCCACTCCAATCGGGAGTGAAACGATAAATCGCAGCGCGATCGACTTGTAATGTTTGCTTGACTTCTGTGACGGTAGTATTCAGAATGTCCTTGAGGTCTAAAGATTGGCGAATCGCTTGAGTAATAGTCCAGAGCAAACTTTCTTGTCGGGATTTCTGTTCTAGAGCTAATCGGCGCTGTTCTTCGCTCTCTCGCAAGGCTAATTCAGCTTGTTCTCGCTCTCTTTGGCTCTGTTTGCGATCGCTGATATCAAACAATGTTGAGCGGGTCATCATAAAGTTGCCTGCTGCATCTTCTATCGCGGTAGCATTCAGGTTAAACCAACGGCTTGAGCCGTCTTTAGTGGACATCTCGAACTCCAGGTTTTCGACCCAGCCTTGTTGTTTTAACTTGGGAAAGTTTTCATAAAAAACTTGTTTGCCATCTGGTGATAGCAGATCCAAAAACTTAATTTTATACAGCAGTTCATCCCGGGTATAGCCTAACCACTTTAGTTCTGTATCATTAATCCGAACCATTGTCCCCTCGGCATCCAGGGAGTGATAGCCACAGGGAGCATTATTGTAGAGGTCTTCTACTTCATGGATATATTGCTGCAAGACTAATTCTGCTGCTTTTCGCTGGGTAACATCACTGTTAATTTCTAGGATTTTAATTGGTCTACCTGCATCATCTTTTTGCACAACCCAACGGCTAGATACAGTAATTTGGCGATCGTCCCTAGTGTAATGAATTAGTTCTCCTTCCCAGTAACCTGTTTCAAACAGTTCTGCTTGAATTTCTGCCAATGGCTGCGGAAATTGCGTTTTGAACAAACTGTGCGATTCTTGTCCGAAGGCCTCGGCTTTTGTCCAGCCATACATCAACTCGGCTCCCTGATTCCAAAAGGTGATGACTGAGTTTAAATCCCAGGTGATAATACTATCGTGGGCGAGATCGAGCAGTTGTGCTTGTTCTGTGAGGAGTTGATAGGCGTGGTCTTTTTCGAGTAAGGTAACTAACAGACGATCGTTGACTTCGGTGAGTTGGGCTGTTCTTTCTGTTACCCGTTTTTCGAGTTCGGTATTGATTTGTTGGAGGGCAATTTGTGCTTGTTTGCGATCGGTAATATCTTCAGTGAAGAGAATGATGCCACCAACATCGCCATTGCTGCGATACCAGGGGTGAATTTCCCACCGCAACCATTGCAGGGAGCCATCTGAGTGTACAAACCGATCTTCATCGCATTTTTCAATGAAACCTGCGAAACCGCGCTGGTGGAATTGCTTCCACTCCTCTGGAATATTCGGAAAAAGCTCGTAGTGCGATCGCCCAATTATCGATCCTAGGTCATTGAGCCGAAATTCATCAACCCATCGCTGGCTGGCTGCAATGTAGCGCATTGAGCGATCGAACATCACAATACTGGCGGGAGCATATTTGATGAACAATTGCAGTTTTTCCTGAGTCTCCTCTAATGTTAGTTCTGCTTGTTTGCGATCGGTAATATTGTCAGAAAAGACAATGATGCCACCAACATCTCCATTGCTGCGATACCAGGGGTGAACTTCCCACCGGAACCATTGCTGCGATCCATCTGGATAGATTAATTTATCTTCTTCGCATTTCTGAACAAGCCCTGCAAAACCGCGCTGGTGGCTTTGTTTCAAATGAAGAGGCAGATCGGGAAAAAGCTCGTAGTGCGATCGCCCAATTATCGATCCTAGGTCATCGATCTCAAATTCATCAACCCATCGCTGGCTGGCGGCTAGGTAACACATAGAGCGATCGAACATCACAATACTGGCGGGAGCATATTTGATGAACAATTGCAGTTTTTCCTGAGTCTCCTCTAATGTTAGTTCTGCTTGTTTGCGCTCTCTAAGTTCGGTTTGTAGCTGTTCCAATAAATCAGCTTGTTGGATGGCAATACTAGCTTGTGCAGACAACTGTCGCAGCAATTCTATTTCTGAAGCTTGCCATTCTCGCGGCGCAACGCAGTGATGAGCAATTAGCAAACCCCAAAGATTTTCACCTTGGAGAATCGGCACGACTAAATTTGCCCTGACTTGGAGATTTGTCAGAAATTCTAGGTGACAGGGAGCAATTTGTGCCCTATAAATATCTGATTTAGCGGTGACTAAGCCTTGTCTGAAGCGTTCAAAATAGCTTTCACTAAGGCAAGGATCGTGTATCTGAGTGGATAGGATTGGTCTCGCTTCTGAACCAACTGACTCTACCACAACCCTGCCGCTCAAGTCTGGGGCTAATTGAAAGATAATTACGCGATCGCAGAGCAGAATATTTCTAATTTCTGTTACCGTGGTGTTGAGAATATCTTCTAATTTCAGGGAATCGCGGATAGCAAGTGCTGTTTTAGCCAGGATTTGCTGTTGCTGTCGCTGCCATTCCCGTTCTCTCATCAGTTGGCTGTGTCGCAGAACATAGCTAATGGAACGCTGCAAAACTTCTGGGGTAATCTGGCTTTTTTGTAAATAATCCTGAGCGCCGCTTTTGAGTAAATCAACGGCCATTTGTAGATTTCCCTGCCCTGTAAGCACGATCGCAGGAAGCGTATTTCGCCCAGTCTGTTGCAGCAGTTCCTCCAACAACTCTAACCCATCTATATCGGGTAAATAGTAATCTAGTAGCAAAATATCTGGGATCTGGTGCTGGCACCATTGCAGCGCATCTTCACCGTTATCAAATTCGACAATATTGTAGGTGCGATCGCTATCTTGCAACAAAAATCGGCGGTAGGTAGCGCGATCGACTTCTGAGTCGTCTACGAACAGAATCGTGTATTGGCCAGTTGCTTCAGGGCGGGTGGCCAAACCCAGAGAGTCCGGGAGGGTTAAGGTTGCCACTGCCGATGCTGTCGGTGGTAGCCCAGTTGCGGATTGCGATCGTCGGGCCTGCTGGAGAGCCGCCACTTCTGAGCGCAACAACTCTAATTCAGCAATCAGTTTGTCTTTAGTTTTGTCGATGTCTTCCATACTATTTAATGTTTTTGAAAGTGGTGATAAATAAAATCAGATTATGATAATTTTGGTAAAATTGAAAATTCAAACCAATATCGAAATAAAGTGTGTATCGTCTCGGTCAAAGTAGAGATCCCCATTTGTTTCAAAATATAACCATTCGCCCCTTGTTTGTAGCATCTAGGTAAGTCTAGTTCATTCAGTTGACAGTTGACTGTTGACTGTTGACAGCAACCTCTTCCGGTCAGTCCGAGGATTGGAGTAATGAATGCTCTTCTTTTAATTTATACGCCAAACCCAGAGGCTTTCAAGCAATTATTTCTGGTGAATTGTCAACACTCGTTTACCCTACTAATAATGTTGCATGATTTTTTCATTTTGGTATTACTGAGAAAGTCGAAAAATGTTAGAATGAATGGTTTTAGTAAGTTTAAGTATTTCGTGGCTTCAGGTTCGGAGCGGTGCGTTTGATGCGGCTGAGTACCCGTGTCACGAGTTCTGGCCCTAGAACTGGTTTGGTAATGAAGTCATCGGCTCCGGCTACAAAGGCTTGGCTGAGGGAATCTGCATCGGTGTGAGCAGTTACAACTAAGATTGGCAAATCTCCCCACTGCGTATCCTGCCGCACCACCTGGCACAACTCTAGCCCGCTAATTTGTGGCATCTCCAAATCGAGTATGACTAAGTTGGGCGAAGTTGTAACCAGCACCTCCCAAAATCCTTGAGGATCGGTTAATTTTACCACGTCCAAACCCCAAGGTATTAGCAGTGCAGATAAGTGAGCTAAAATAGCAGGATCGTCGTCAACAATTAATACTTTGGCTTGCGGGGCTTTAGTTTTGGTTAAGATACGGGATATGGCTTGAAAAATTTGGTCGGTGGTGGCAGGTTTGTGTAAAAATTGTTTGGCACCTAGGCGAGATACTGCTAGCCGATCGCCCAAACTGTCGCGCCCTGTAAATACAATTACGGGCAGGTTGGGCGATCGCTCGTTGAGTTCTCGCAGCAGCGTCAATCCATCTTCTTCTGTGTCGGGAAAGCTTAAATCTATTAAAATCAGATCGGGCATTGACATAGCCAAGCGCGATCGGGCAGCAGCGACATTCGGAGCAATTTTCATCCGAATTTTCCAAGTTTCGGATTCTGCTTTTAAGGATTCCGTCAAAGCAGTATCATCGTCAACTACTAGCACTCGATGACATACCGCGGTAGGCACTGGTGAATTGGTTGACGTAACTGTTGGTTTGGCTAATTCCTGCTCTAATCCTGTCACTACTTCCGAAAATCGTGTGATTTCTTCAGCAGTGAAAGGGCGAAGAACACCACAGGCGTTGACTGGGCTAACGGAGATTAGTAAATGCTCTGCCGATCGCGCTAATTTCGATCCTTCTGGATACCCAAAGGATGCCATAGAGCCTGCTAATTTATGCGCTTCATGCTTGGCCGCTCGATATAATTCGAGTTCCAAATTTCCGGCAATCATAGCGGTTTTTGCTTCCGACAAGACGGCAATTTGTTGCTGAAATACTCCTCGAAACCGCTCTAGCACTTTGTCAATCGCAGACGGATCTCCAGCGCGAGATTTCTGTTTGTTGGTGCTGTTGGTGCTAGAATTGTTTGAAAGCAGCGGTGCGGATTGGGGACTTCGCTTGAGTCGATAGCCCATGCCATAAACTGTTTCGATCATTTCTTCAGTCAAGCCGCCTGCTTTGAGTTTTTTTCGGATATCCTTAATATGAGTGTTTATGGCGCGATCGGTTGGTACATCGTCAAATCCCCACAGGCGATCGAGAATGGCGCTGCGGCTGAAGATGCGATCGGGATTTCGCATAAACAATTCCAGCAGGTTGTATTCTTTGGCTGTCAGTGAAATAAGTTGTTCGCCAAAGGTTACTCGCCCTGAATCCATGTCTAAACAAAGATTTCCCCAAGTCAATGTAGTGGATGAGTCTTTAGCAAAACTCCCAGGAGAAACTGCTTTAGAGCGCCGCAATAATGTGCGGATTCTTGCTAGCAATACTTCCGTACCGCAAGGCTTGTTGATGTAATCATCGGCTCCGGCGTCGAACCCTGCTACCACATCGGCATCTGAATCGTTTGCTGTCAGTAACAGGATCGGTTTGCGGTAGTTTTGCGATCGCAGTTGCCGGCACAGACTAATCCCATCTAGTTTTGGAACCTGCACGTCGAGCAAAATCAGGTCATACTCAATCAATGTTGCCAAGTCTAAGCCCGCTTGTCCGTCGCTGGCGCGATCGATCGTGTAGTCATTTGCTTCCAACACCTTTGCCAGTGTCGCACTCAGTAATGTATCATCTTCTACTAGCAGAATTCTGATCGGAGACTTGTTCATTGTGGTTGTAGGGTGCAATTCCGATGCGCTCAAGGCTGGTGGTGTAAGGCATTGGTCTTTCTTCTCATTCGATCGTAGGTTTGAATTTTAGAATATTCGGGCGATCGGACTTATTGATAATTTATTCATGCTAAGGGAGAATTAGTTGTGGGTCAGATTAATTTTAATTGATTGTATTAAAAAAAATTGCCTTTTTTTTTAGGGTTCACACCTTGACTGCGAGCATTCAATCAAGTATAATTAAATAATGGAAATATTGGCAGAATTAAATTTTAAGTCACCACTTCCATTATCTAAAATATACCCCGGAAGTCGAGCAAAGTCAATAGGTAATAGTTCTTTTTTAGGGCGAATTTTTCAGAAGAAGCGATCGATCGCACTAACTAATTGTAGTTTAGACTTATTGTATAAATTTTTGAGTAATACGAAAACCGCAGATTTAAAGCAGATTGACGCAGATTAACGCAGATGAATTTCTAGATAGTCTGGGAATCAGTGCAAGAGGAAAAACGATCGTAAATTACAGAAAATTTGTACAATCAGAGGTGAGACGAGCAATTGCATTCATTCACTTTCCTCTCTTAAAAAGCATCTGCGTTAATCCGTGTTCATCTGCCTGACATCTGCGGTTGCCGGATCCAGCAAAGATTTATGGAATAAGTCGTCTTGTAGTTCTAAGTTTAAACAGAAACGACCAGCTTTAGCAAAAGCTGGTCTGCACAAAAAGTTAAATCCGTTGTGTTTTTTCCCACAGTGTTTTTCTCACAGTGAGGAAACCCAAGTTGCACGTTTCTTTGCAGCGGGTTACAAGAGCAATATCATCCCTCTTCAGCGGTATTTTAGCAAGAAAATTTATTTTTTGCAATAAAACGTTACATTGGAGACAGATTTTTATGTTTGATCGTTCGGACTTCAGTCCTCTGTTATTGGATGCGGAGTGAAATCCTCACTACGAACCTGCCGGGGCTTGCTGCGGCCGACCCCAGACAATTCGCTCTTGCTTGTACACAACCATACCAGGCTTCGCACCCTTCGGCTTGTACACATATTTCGGTTCTGTATAAACCACGGGCACTTGTTCGCTGTGGCGGGCGCGACTGTAGTATGCAGTCATGTCTGCCGCAAATTGCAAATCGGTTTCTTCAGCAACTGTACCGGGTGTGAGGCGCAGCAAGGCGTGACTTCCGGGAATCTCTAGGGTGTGAAACCATAAATCGTAGTCGTTGGCTGTACGAAAGGTGAGTTGGTCGTTTTGGCGGTTGTTGCGCCCGATTAATAGTTCAAAGCCGCTGGGGGTTTGGTAGCGGTGAAATTCGATCGCAGCATTTTTGTCACTGCCACGGTAATCTGATACAACTAGATATTTTTGCTGAATCAGTTCTTCGCGGATTTCGGCGAGGGTTTGCAAATCTTGGGTGTTGCGGTAGGCTTCTAATACCGAAAGTGCGGCTTCGACTTGTTCTAAATAGTCGATTTCTTCTTGTACTGCTGCTAACAACGGTTCTACTGCAATGCGAGCTCTTTTAAGTTTTTGGTGTTTTTTGTAAATTGCTTGAGCGTTTTGAACGGCGTTTTTTTCCACGTTTAGTGGAATAATTACTGGTTTTTCGGTTTCAAAGTCTGGGAGAGAAATTGATTTCATTCCCGGTTTCCAATGCTGCAAGTTTGCCATTAACAAGTCGGCTTGGGATTTGTGAGTGTCTGCATCTGCTGATTGCTGCAAGCGTTCTTTAAATGTGTTGGCTTTGAGGCGCAGTTTTGCTAGGACGTTGTTGAGTTTTTGGGTTAGTTGATGCCGCAGTTGGGCAAATACTTGTTGGTTGATTTCGCCTGTGTAGTAACTGTTGAGTAATTGTTGAACGGAAGAGAAGGAAGAAGGAAGAGGCAAGAAGGAAGAAGGAAGAGTGGAGTTAGATTCGTTGGCAGATTCAGCTTCTGAATAGAAGGAAGAAGGAAGAGGGGAATTAGATTTGTTTTCGGGATTTGTTTCTTTTTCGTCTGGTTTTGGCCAGTCGATGACGCTGTAGCCTTCGGGGGTAAAACTTGGTTGAAATTTGGAGTTTTCTAGACATTGCAACCAGTACAGCCAGCGCTGAAATAGTTGCTGCCATTGGTGGGGATTTAGGCTGTCTGTGGATTGTTCGGGGTCGAGATTTGCCGATCGAATCATCGATACAACTAAGACCTTGCTCAACCCTCGGTAATTCTTCAACAGATTGGTCTTTAATTGCCCGGGAACCAGGCTAATTCGTTCTTTCCAGCGATCGAGAGATTCGATCGCACTTGGCACTGCATCCGTCAAAGACGGGGGCAATTCGTAGGGTTGCCCGGTTTGGATGGGACGCACGCTGGACTGTTTGGCGCTGACTTGGTGGGCGCAGGTGACAACGAGATTGTCTTCGGCGGTGAGGATAACATTGCTGTACTTACCCATGATTTCGGCGTAGAGATGCCAGAGGGCGTGTTCGCCGGGGCGTTTGGCGAATTGCAAGTCGATGACTCTTTCCCAAGGAGACACGGGGGCGATGGAAACTAAGGCTAAACCGCTGAGTTGGTGTCGCAGTTGTTCGCTGAAGGTGAAGGTGTCGGGAATTCGGGGCGGGGAGTCGCCGACGCAGATGCGGGCGGCTGCTGGATGGGATGAAATGTCTATCCAGCCGCGTTGGTTCATGGTTCGCAGGGCCAGGGACACTGTGAATCGATCGCGCTGGTAGACTTGTTCTAAGCGCGCTGGCAGCCATTGGGTTCGCAGTTCGCTGCAAGCTGCGGTTAAAGTTGTAAAGTCTACGGGTTGCACGGTGGCCTCTTTGCGATCGATCGAGCTATGTATTTCTATGCTGACAGATATTGGTCGTATTTGACGGATATTATCAAAGCTTTGTGCCAATTTTTGATAATCGGTCGATCGCAAATCCCGACACAAGAATGTGCGAGCGCATTTTAGCAAATACAGGATACAACAATCTGGTTTGATCGTTCGGACTTTAGTCCTCTCTGATTTGGATGCGGACTTTAGTCCGAACGATCGAACCTATTTGTTATCTGGTTTGATCGTTCGGACTTTAGTCCTCTGATTTGGATGCGGACTTTAGTCCGAACGATCGAACCTATGTACGTTTATTTGCGGTATTTCATGCAATAAGTCTAAGATTTTAGACCGAGATCCCGCAGCATTTCTAAATGTTTGTGCAGGGGTGCGATCGTATTGGCTGCGATCGCCCCGCTAGCAGCAACAGCGGGCAAACCGATACCCGGAAACGTGGAATCTCCGCAGCAAAACAGACCCGCCAAAGGAGTTCCCGGCCCTGGAAACAAGCCTGTACCGGCGCGAATTCCCGGCCCGTAGGATCCCCGATTTCTCCGCAAAAACCGTTCGTGGGTTAGCGGTGTTCCAACTAATGTGACTTCGCAGCGCGATCGAATATCGGGGATAATTCTCTCTAATGCTTGCCACATCACCTCGGCGCGCGCTTGCTTTTGCTGTTTGTATTCTTCGCTGGTGCGATCGAGCTTTTGCCATAAATCATAAGGCTCATTTCCGGGCGTGTAGGCATGAATGACGTGTTTCCCGTCCGGTGCGAGGTGGGGGTCGAGCAGGGAGGGAATCGAGACCAGGACGACGTTTTGAGGCGCGGAAACTCCCAGATCCCAGTCCTTGACGAAGATATAGTGACAGGCTAAGTCCGATCGCACTTCCGCAGCATCAATTCCCAGATGCAAGTGCATAAAACTATCGCATTCGGGAGTCGCCTGTCGCTGTTGGCGAAACCGTTTGGGGATAGAGTTTTCCGGCAAAAGTTTCAGCGTATCCCAAACCGAGGCGTTGGAAACGACGGCTTTGTGCGATCGAATAATTTTGCCCGATCGCAGTCGCACACCCGCCGCCCGGTTGTTTTCCACCAAAACCTCTGCAACGTGGGAATTCAGCAGCAACTGCCCTCCGTGGCGCTCTAAACCGCGTACCAGGGCATCGACAAGGGCTCCACTACCGCCGATCGGATAGTCCAAAACGGCATTGGGGCGATACCAGTCGGCGAACATGAAAGCGACTTCGGCTGCGATCGTGCCGTCAGCGGGAAGTCCAGACAGCAGGAAACACAACAGGTTCAGCCAATTTTTCACAAACGGATCTTTGACATTTGCGTCCATAATCCGGCTGAAAGGGCCTGCAAGGGCGATCGCATCTCCAGCACTTTGCAGGAAAGCCGGTGCAAATTGGCCGAGGGTGAAAACAGCGCCCAAATCGAAGCGCAAAGCCATAGAGGGTAAGGCTGTGGCAGCTTTGGCGTAGGGTTCCATCACCCGCTGGAGTTTTTGCCATTCGGCTGCTGCTTCGCTTCCGCGCAGTTTGAAAAGCACTTCACCAAATTGACTCGCACCTACGGAGGTGTCGAAATCGCCTTCGGGCAAACAGCAACCCCAAGTATCGTAAGTGATGCAGGGAAGTTTTTCGCCGATCGCATCGAGAACTTGTCGCAGCGGATTCGCAGAGGGGCTGTAGGATAATCCTGAGTACAAAGATGGCCCGGAATCGAACATAAATCCGCCCTTTTCAAAGCCGTGGGCGGCCCCGCCCGCGATCGAATGACTTTCGCAGACAATCACATCAAAGCCATATTTGGCAAGCATTGCGCCGCAAGTCAACCCACCGATACCGCTACCGATGATGATGATTTCTGTGTCCGTGGGGGCGATCGTAACCATGTTGTTCTCCGCTACCTACATCCCCTAATATTATTACAAACCCCTCTCTTTCCCTCTCCCTCTGCGCCCTCTGCGGCCTCTGCGGTTCATTACCTCAAAAAAATCCAATAGAAAACGAACCTTCCTATATTATTGTTAGTTAAATGGAAAACCTATCAATTCTAGAGCAAGCCGCCAAATCCAATCCTAAACCATCTTCCACCGCCGTAGTCGCAGCCCTCTTAGAAGCGGAGAAAAACGCCAAAAAAACTAAAACTCGCTATTCCTTCGAGCAACTAACCGGTAATTGGCGCTTGTGCTTTATAACTGGCACGAAAAAGACTCGACAAAAAGCGGGAATTGTGTTAGGCGCCGGACGTTACATCCCCGAATGGGTGGCGAAAATTCAAATTGCTTACTCAGTTGAACCTGTTGCTGAAGGCGAAAAGCCTAGCGAAATGGGCAGGGTGGAGAATTCGGTGCTCGTTGGTGCGATCGAATTAACTCTTTCCGGGCCGACCAAGTTTTTGGGGAATCAGAATATTTTAGCATTTGATTTTACCAGAATTAGGGTGAAATTGTTGAGTAAAACCGTGTATCAAGGATTTATTCGCGGTGGTGAAGCCCGGGAGGCGGAGTTTTTTAGTTTGAGTGTGGGGAAGCAGGCATTTTTTGCATATTTTCTGGTAGAAGATGGGATAATTGCTGCGAGGGGAAGGGGTGGCGGATTGGCTTTGTGGGGGAGAGTTTCAACAGTTGACAGTTGACAGTTGACAGTTGACAGTTTGAGATCGACCTCTACCTAGAACTCCGAGGAATGAAACAGTGAATAATTTTGTTTTATTTCCCCCTCGAAGGAGGAGGATTTAAACCCATTATTCTTGGTGAACTGTGACTTATTCATTGGTTTTGTTGACTTCTTTGATATTCTCCAAAATACTAGCTTCCAGCGTGCGATCGCCTATTTGTCGCGCAATTGCCAAAGCTTGGTTATAGTATTTCAAAGCTTCAGGCGGCTGTCCCATAGTCTGGTATACTGAACCAATACTATCCAAAATATCAGCTTCCTCAGAGCGATCGCCGACTTCTCGGGCGATCGGCAAAGCTTCGTTAAAGTATTTCAAAGCTTCTTCCAGCCTAGAACTAATGTAGTAATTAAGACCAATAGCATTGAGTGCTATGCCTTCAAGTTCTCTATTTTTAAGTTTTTGTGCAGTGGCTAAAATTTGCTGCCATATTTCGATCGCCTGTTGGTATTTTTCTTGCTTTTGCAGTCGATCTGCTTCCTCTATCAGTTTCAGAAGTTCTTCACTCTGTGCATCTTGACTTTGTGCCCAACTAGGTTGCACCATCACCGGCACAGTCAGAGGACTCAAACACGCACTCAAAACAAAAATAATGCTGAGAATTTGTTTCATATTTTTTATAATTCACGACCGACAGCGACAGATCTCAACCTATCGCCGTCGCTATAAACAACCAATTCGCCTAATGACTACTGACATAATGAATAATAACGCAATACAGTTCAGATAAGAGATTATATAGCCTTTATGAGAAAGGTGAGGTACGTAGTTGGGCTTCAGCCCTCTTAGTCTAACGGCTATAGAAGCTGTCAGTCATACCTCATATCTTTGAGAAAGGCTATAACAGGGAAAATCAATCACAAATAGACACTCTTGTTTGCTTCGTTCCTCTCTTCGGACAATCTTAACTGAACCGTATTGAATAATAACGTTAGCGATCGGGAACAGCACAACTGTCAACTGTCAACTGTCAACTGTCAACTGACAACTGTCAACTGTCAACTGTCAACTGTCAACTGACTACTGACTAATCAACAAAGCTGCGGGAAAGTAGCTGAGAGCATCACCAATGGCCAGCTTACCGTTACTTTCAACAGGCTGATTGGTAATCGCATCCTTCCAAACCGACGGCATTTGCTCCGACAATTCCAGATTAGTATCTTTCCAGACTTGTTTGCCGATCGGCATTTCTTCCGGTTTCACAATTCCCGTCAAGTATCGAGGAGCGATCGCAATAACAGTAGTATCTTCAAATCTGCGAGCAAAAGCAATCACGTTATCTTTAAAAGTGCCAACTGCGTGCAGTGGTTGATAATCGCCAGATTGAAAAACTTGCAAGTATTTTTTTCTAGCTTCTAGGACTCTTGCCGTCAAAAACAACTTAATTCTAGCATCTTCCCGCGTCGCAATCAAATCTTCAACCAGTTGCAAAATATCCGTCTCAGCTTGCTGTTTAATTTCCCGCAAAACCTCGATTCGGCGATCGAAATCTACTGGACGGCGGTTGTCCGGATCGACGTGGCTTAAATCCCAAAATTCCGTGCCTTGATAAATGTCGGGAACCCCAGGTGCCGTAATTTTTAGCAGCGTTTGAGATAAAGAATTGAAAATTCCGTAATCAGCTACTTTTTTCCAGAAAGGTAGAAATTTCTTGAAAAACTGATTTTGTTCTGAAGGTTCGAGAACGCTATCGATAAAGGTCATAAACCCAGTTTCGTAGTCGTTGTCAGGTCTCAGCCAAGCTGTATAAACTTTTGCTTCGCGGACGGCTTTGATCGCATAATCTTTGACGCGAGTAACATAATCAGTGTTTTCAATTTCCTCAAATGGAAAACTGCCAAGCAGAGTTTGGTACAAGAAGTATTCGTCATTGGTATCGGGAACCATGCGATTGACAAAGTTAACTTTCTTAGATGAGTTTACCTCTCTCCAAGACCTGACTTGCTGTTCCCATTCCTCAGGAATTTCTGACAAAACATTAAGTCTCGCTCGCACATCTTCGCCGCGTTTGGTATCGTGGGTAGCTGTAGCATTCATTTTGTGCGGCCAAGCTACTTGCTGCTGCTTGTTGAACTCGTGAAAATCCGCCAGCGAAACGCCGAAGTGACTGGGGTTTCCTCCGACTTCGTTGAGGGATAAAAAGCGATAGTAGACGTATAGCAACGTGTCTTCAACGCCTTTGGCCATCAGGGGGCTTGTCAACTGCTGGAGTTTCATGACAAAGTGCCTGCGCTCCTCTTTTTGTTCGGTTGTGAGGGTTTCTTCTTCTTCCAGCAACAGCAGCGTTTCGATAAATTTCAGTTCTTTGAGGAGTCGCGGTACTAATTCTTTGGCGTGGGCGATCGCATATTTGACGTAAATGCGATCGGACTCTCGCAAACCGTCTTGATTAATGTAAGTTCTGTACACTGGAAAAATCGTCAAAACCGCAGCCAGCGCTTTTTCCAAACCCGGACGAGTAAAGTCATTTCCCTGTCGGGATTGACCGGAAATATTCTTCAAAAGCTGAGCCAGATTGTCTACATCTCCCGCCAAATTTTTCTCAACAATCAGCCCTTTTTTATCTAAAAACAACTGTTCGTAAGGAACATTTAATCGAGTAAATCTCTGATAGATTTCGCTAAATTGCTGTTCGCGATCGCACCGACAAAAAACGCCGTTTACGTAGTTCAAAAAGTCGTATCCACTGGTTCCCTCAATCGGCCAATAGGACGGCAAATCTTCCTCGTGTTCCAGAATCTTTTCCACAGTAATGTAAGTGTCTCCAACTCTCTCGCGGAGCCGTTTCAAATATTCTGTGGGGTCGTACAGTCCGTCGATGTGGTCGATTCTCAATCCGGTAAACTTTCCCTCGTCCACCATGTCGAATATCAGAGCGTGGTTTTTATGGAAAACTTTAATCTCTTCAACTTTTACCGAAATCAGTTCGTTGACAGTAAAAAACCTGCGGTAGTTGATTTCTTCGGCACCCACTTTCCAGAAAGAGAGACGATAAAATTGCTCCGAGAGTAAACTATCTAACAAATTAAAGCTTTCTGGATTGCCTTTTTCTCCGTTAAAGAAATTGATATTTTCATCGATAAATTCCTGGACGATGGGATTTTGATTGTAGAGTTCCCACAGCAGCCCTTTGACAAAAGCTATCTGATCGTATCTGGCTTTACCTTTAGCTTCAGAAGGTGTATTCTTAATTAGATAAAGAATTCCCAAAAACTTGATAAAATCTGGATGGCGCCTGCCTAATTCCCTGCCTAAATGCCCCAAATTATGACCGATAAAACTAGCATAAGATTCAATTTTTACAGGCAATTGTAAGCTGTAGTAATTGATAGTTAGCCCAATTTCGCTGTATTTGAGTTGAATCTCGCCATTTTCCAGACACTCGCCATAAAAATTGCCCAGCAGCGGAGCCAGCACTCGACCTCTGAGATGTTCGTAAGCGTGATTCCATTCAATATCGAAGTAATCGAAATAGTCGGAATCCGGCCCGTGTTCTAATACGTCTAACAGCAACAAATTTTGAGTGTCGTAAGCCATGTGGTTCGGAACAATATCTTGCAGCCATCCCATGTTCAGTTTCTTGATTTCGTAGGTGAGGGCTTCAAAGTTTTCTGATGTTCCCAATTCAGGATTGATTTGATTTGAGTCAACCACATCGTATCCATGACTGCTGCCTTTTCTGGCTTTGAATATCGGTGAGGCGTAAAGGTCGGTAATTCCTAATTCTTCGAGATAGCTGAGGATTTGTTTGGCGGCTTCAAAGTTAAAACCTGCATGAAATTGAATCCGATAAGTGGTTGTGGGAATTCTCATCATCTTGATTTTACTCCTGATTGATTAGTCGATCGGGTAGTTGACAGAAATTACGCAAACAGTGGCTGGACGCGAGTTATAGCGGTTCTCTGAAAGATCGGGTACGTTGTTGGGCTTTAGCCCTCTTGGTTTAATTGGTTATATTGGTAGAGTGCAAAACTATGCGGTTTAACACTCAATTCTTGCTTAGAATTGATATTTTCCGGCAAGCTAGAACCTGAACCCATCCATTTTACATCAGCAGAGTCTAAAATTTTGTGACCATTGCCTTGGGGAAGTGCGGTCGTAACAGCGACCTCTTGCTTGTTGAAGTTCAGGATGCAGAATATCTGGCTGTTATCTGTCCACCGACGAAGAAACAAGATTTTTTCTGCTTCAATACTGGAAACTTCTAGATTTTTTTTGTCGAGTTTTTTCAGGGCGGGAATTGTTCGCCGCAGTTGAATCAAATGCTGGTGCCATTCCCAGAGGATTTTGTGTTTTCCTGCTGTTGATTTTTCCCAGTTTAACTTGCACTTTTGGAAACTCTCAGGACTTTGGGGGTCTTGAAATTCGCCTCTGTCTTCAAAAGCTTTAAATTCTTGTTGCTTGTCCTTGCGAATCGCTTCAATTAAGTCAGGATCTGAGTGGGAAACAAAGTAGAAAAACGGCGCTGTTTCTCCGTACTCTTCTCCCATAAACAAGAAAGGAATGTAGGGAGAAATCAAAACTGTAGCTGCTGCAAGTTTTAGTGCTTCAAAGTCAACTATTTGCGAGAGTCTGTCTCCTAAAATCCGGTTGCCGATTTGGTCGTGGGTTTGGGAAAATACCAGAAATTTCTCGCCCGGTTCATCTTTGACAGAATTGCCGTGTTTTCGCTTTCTGTGAGGTGCATACTGGCCGGAGTAAACAAAGCTTTCTTTGAAGGATTTTTCTAGGTGTTCGCACTTGCCAAAGTCTTGGTAGTAGCGGTCATTTTCTCCGGTAAGCAAGGCGTGCAGTGCGTGGTGGAAATCGTCGCACCACTGGGCGTCTAATCCGAAACCGCCGAGTTCTTTGGGACGTACTGTGCGGACATCGTTTAAGTCACTTTCTGCGATTAAGTAAAGTTTCCTTCCGATTTCTTGGGAAATCTCGGCGGTGGCGTCGGAGAGTTCTTGCAAAAATGGTCTGGCACCTACTTCAAATATTGCTTGAATTGCATCTAATCTCAGACCATCGATGTGATAGTCTCGAAACCAGTAGAGGGCATTTTGAATAAAGTAGTTCCGCACGCCGTCGCTGTAGGCGTCGTCGAAGTTGAGGGGGTCTCCCCAAATCGAGCCGTATTTTGAGGTAAAGTAGGGGCCGAAGTCGCGGAGGTAGTTTCCTTCGGGGCCGAGGTGGTTGTAAACGACATCGAGTATTACTGAGATGCCGTGTTCGTGGCAGGCGTTGATAAGTTTTTTGAAGCCTTCGGGGCCGCCGTAGGAGTTTTGAACGGCGTAGGGATATACGCCGTCGTATCCCCAGTTTCGATCGCCGGGAAATTGGGCGACTGGCATAATTTCGATGGCGTTGATTCCCAATTCTGTGAGTTTTTTGAGTTGGGGAATTATTGCTTCAAATGTTCCGGCTTGGGTGAATGTGCCGACGTGCAGTTCGTAGATAATCATTTCCGACAGCGGCACGCCTTGCCAATTTTTGTCTTTCCAAGCAAAGGCGTTTTCATCTATTACTTGGGATGGGGTGTGGACGCCTTGGGGTTGATATTTTGAGGCTGGGTCGGGTCGGTCGGTTTTTCCTTCGAGTTGGTAGGTGTAAAGGGTTCCGGGTGCGATGTCTGTAGCTGTGGTTTGCCAATAACCTTCTGCGGATTGTTGCATGGGTATCTGGCGTGGTTCTGGGGAAACAATTTGGACTGCTATTTGTTTGATTGTGGGCGCCCAAACTGTAAACTCACATTGGTTGTTGCCGAGGTAATTTGCTCCTATCTTCACTTTGAGTGGTTCTCCTTATAAAATAGGTTGGTTGTCCGATCGCCCTTGGGACGCAATCAAATGCTGTGTTCTTAAGGTGAGAGCGCCTGTGTAGATGGTAATATTACTTAAAATTACAAACAACTAACTCCAGACAGAGTAACGGTTAGAATTATCGCTGGGGCAAAAGTAGCGGTTCGTTATGTATAAATTAGACCATGAATCTGCACCCTTAGCGATCGCCATTCTTGGTCAACTGCAAGAGTTAATATTTCTGGTTTTTTATATAAGGTCTAAAATATATCTAAAGGTAGATAGCAAATCAGCGCGAGCGTGTATTCTATGGTTATTGCTTTTGGACGGGAAATCTGCTGCAATCTTGACTCGGCGGAGTCTCGCGAGTGGTTGGTGACAAACGGAATCGGGGGTTACGCTAGCGGGACGATCGCAAATCTCCTCACTCGCCGCTATCACGGGCTGCTGGTGGCAGCCCTCAAACCCCCGCTGGCACGGACTTTGATGCTCGCCAAGCTGGACGAGACGGCCGTGTATGCCGATCGCGCCTACCCGCTTTATACCAACCGCTGGGCCGACAGTACGATCGAGCCCCACGGCTACAACTGCATCGAAAGCTTCCACCTCGAAGGTACGACGCCTGTGTGGAGGTATGCCCTCGCCGACGCTATCCTCGAAAAGCGGATTTGGATGCAGCAAGGTGCTAACACAACATATATTCAATACCGCTTGCACCGCGCCTCACAACCGATCGCGATCGCAGTCAAAGCCTTAGTCAACCACCGCGACTACCACCACATGACAAGTGCGGGCGACTGGCCTGTGAGTCTGGAAACTTTGACACAAGGGGTTTGCGTGACGGCTTTTGACGGAGCCGCACCCCTGTACCTGCTGACAGATGCTACTCCAGAGGCTAAATTTCGAGTTTCTACGCCCTTATACAATTGGCACTACGGATTTAATTTGGCAGCCGAACAGCGGCGCGGGTTGGACTGCTGCGAAGATCACCTGCACGCGGCAACTTTCCATTTTGCGATCGCACCAGGACAATCTCTGACACTGATCGCGAGTACCGAAAAAAATCCCGAACTCAACGGCGGTACAGCTTTAGAATTGCGTCGCACCTACGAGCAAGAATTGCTGCAAAAATGGTCAAAAATCAGCGAATCTCCAGACTGGATTAATCACTTAGTGCTAGCAGCCGACCAATTTATCGTCAACCGCCCGCTACCAAAGGAACCCGAGGGTAAAACGATTATCGCCGGATATCCCTGGTTTAGCGACTGGGGGCGCGATACGACGATCGCCCTGCCCGGCCTCACAATCTGTACCGGGCGGTGGGAAATTGCGCGATCGATTTTGCGAACATTTGCACGGTATGTCGATCGCGGAATGCTGCCAAACCGCTTCCCCGATGCCGGGGGCGCTCCGGAATACAACACCGCAGACGCGACGCTGTGGTACTTTGAGGCTGTTCGCGCTTACTGCGACTGCACCGGAGACGACGAACTTTTGAGCGAACTCTGGCCGACACTATGTGAGATTGTCGATTGGCACGTAAACGGAACTCGGTATAACATCCGCGTCGATCCTGACGACGGTTTAGTCTACGCGGGGGAAAGCGGCGTGCAACTGACTTGGATGGACGCGAAAATCGGCGATTGGGTGGTGACTCCTCGGATTGGTAAGCCGATCGAACTTAGCGCGCTTTGGTACAATGCCGTGCAAGCTATGGCAAGTTTTGCTCGAAAACTGGGCAAGCCTCACAATGAATATCAGCAGTTGGGCGATCGTACCGCCACCGGATTCGATCGCTTCTGGAACGACTCAACCAGTTACTGCTACGACGTTCTCGACGGCCCCGACGGACACGACATTTCCCTGCGGCCCAACCAAATATTCGCCGTTTCCCTGCCCCTGGACTCGATTCCTGGGTACGAGGGCAAGCGCCAGGAAACCCGTTATACACCGTTACTCACGCCCGTACAGCGCCGCGCCGTCGTGGACGCCTGCGCTCAGGGGCTGCTCACTTCCCACGGCCTGCGGAGCCTATCCCCACAACACCCGCAGTATCGCGGCGCCTATGAGGGCGACCAATTGCAGCGCGACAGCGCCTATCACCAAGGCACAGCTTGGGGCTGGCTGATCGGCCCGTTTGTCTTGGCGCACTTGCACGTATACAAAGACCCAGCACAAGCTCTCCAATTCCTGGAACCGATGGCACATCATATAACTGCTGGCGGAGTTGGCAGTCTCGGCGAAATTTTTGAGGGCGACGCCCCCCACTCGCCCCGAGGCTGCACGGCTCAAGCTTGGACTGTGGCCGAGGTGCTACGGGCTTGGTTGGCAGTTGACAGTTGACAGTTGACAGTTGACAGTTGACAGTTGACAGTTGACAGTTAAATAGTAGCCAACCGTTTCTCGATCGCGGGGTCAGGGATCTATAGTTGTTAATAGTGATAAGTAGGTTGGGTAGAACTGAGATCTTGCACCATTCTCAACAAGCCTTTTGTGAACAGGCTTGGTTGACAGTTGACAGTTGACAGTTGACAGTTGACAGTTGACAGTTGACAGTTAAATAGGGCTTGCTGAATAAAAGTAGAAAGCTTGCCAGATAAGGGGTTTAAGCTTTTTTTGCTTAAAAAAGTGCAAGTTATAGGATTATAGAGGCTCAAAACCCTTGCAATGAAAGTTATTAGTTTCTGGCTTGCATTTGGGAATTTAGCAATAAACCTACTATTTTTTAAGCTGTGTAGCCTCGTTTTTCCACTACGTACACTTTTTCAGCAAGCCCTAAATAACCGTTTCTCGATCGCGGGGTCAGGGATCTATAGTTGTTAATAGTGATAAGTAGGTTGGGTAGAACTGAGATCTTGCACCATTCTCAACAAGCCTTTTGCTGACAATCATGCAAGATGTGAGGTACAACGAAGTGAACCTACGCTTCGCTGGATCCAACCTGAAAATTATTGGTTTAACAGTGGACAATACTGTCAACTGTCAACTGTCAACTGTCAACTGTTTTATCGGAGGTTTATGGCATTATTATTAGCGGGCGATATTGGCGGAACTAAGACAATTTTGCGCTTGGTAGAAAGGACTGCTGATGGTGCAATGAATGCTCTTTACGAGTTTCGCTATCCGAGCGGGGAATTTCCCGATTTAGTGCCGATAGTTCAACAGTTTTTGACGGAAGCTGCTACTAAACTCGATTTGGCAGTGGAGCCTGAAAAAGCTTGTTTTGCGATCGCAGGCCCAGTAGTCAACAACAGCGCCAAACTGACAAATTTGCCTTGGCTGCTGGATGCAAAGCGTCTGGAAGAAGAATTAGGAATCTCCCGTGTTAGTTTGATTAATGATTTTGTAGCGGTTGGTTACGGCGTGTGTGGTTTGGAAGCTACAGATATACACACCTTGCAAGTAGGAAAACCGAGCCAGCACGATCCAATTGCTGTGATTGGTGCGGGTACAGGTTTGGGACATTGTTTTGCAATTCCCGAAGCAAATGGGATCAGGGTTTTTTCTTCGGAAGGGGGACACGGTGACTTTGCTCCTCGCTCGGAGTTGGAGTTTGAATTGCTAAAATATTTGTTAGCAAAACATAACATTCAAAGAATATCGATCGAGCGTGTAGTTTCGGGACAAGGGATTGTTTCAATTTACCAGTTTTTGCGCGATCGCAAGTTTGCTCCTGAATCAGCCGAAGTGGGGGAAGCGATCGCTCAATGGGAGTCGGAAATCGGTAAAACCGAGAAAACAGTCGATCCGGGGGCGATAATTGCGGCGGCTGCACTCCAAAAGTGCGATCGGCTTTCGGAACAAACAATGCAAATGTTTGTAGAAGCTTACGGTGCGGTGGCCGGAAATATGGCTGTTTCACTTCTACCTTACGGCGGTTTGTACGTAGCCGGCGGCATCGCTGCGAAGATTTTGCCACTGATTCTAGAAGGCAGTTTTATGCGAGCTTTTACGCACAAAGGTCGGATGGATTCGCTATTAGAAATGATACCAGTTCGCCTGGTTTTGAATGGCAATGTCGGGTTAATTGGAGCGGCGGTTTGTGCGGCAGGCCTTTAGGGGATTGAATCTGAGGAAGTTGTTAAAATTAGGGGCGGGCTAGAAGCCCACCCCACAAGATTTTTTGTGGCACAGGCATCTTGCCTGTGAAAGTGCTTGTGGCACAGGCATCTTGCCTGTGACAAA
>NZ_JAEQCX010000119.1:0-22779 GCF_020738035.1 Microcoleus sp. PH2017_28_MFU_U_A | reverse complement strand
ATTTGCCAGAAGATAACTCAATATGCTTTCGACAATCTTGGTGATTCCTTCTCCTTATTTTTCTCAAAAAAAGCTGGATATCCCAAATTCAAGAAAAAGGGTCATCATGATTCTTTCACGATAGATGCAGGTGGTAAACCAATCCCGGTAGGTGGTACGTCCATAAAGCTACCAACAATCGGTTGGGTAAAAACCTACGAAGGATTGCCTCACACTACCTGTAAGTCAATCACTATTTCACGTACCGCCGACAGTTGGTTTATTGCTTTTGCCTACGAACAGGAGCATGAACCAACTGTAAAGCAATACGATGTCGTGGGTGTTGACCTAGGAGTTAAAGAGTTGGCAACCCTTTCGACGGGAGTTGTTTTCCCTAACCCAAAGCATTACAAAACGCATCTCAGTAAGTTGCGTAGACTGTCAAAGGAATTATCGAGAAAGACGAAAGGCTCTAGCAATAGATTTAAGGCGAAACAAAGGTTAGCAAAACATCATGCTAAAGTAGCGAATCTCAGAAAAAATACTCTCCATCAAATTACTACTTACTTAGGCAAAAACCACGCAACGATAGTAGTAGAAGATTTAAATGTTTCTGGGTTACTGTCTAATCACAAGCTAGCTCAAGTCATCGCGGATTGTGGATTCTATGAATTCAAACGTCAACTGGAATACAAAGCTAAAAAGTTTGGCTGTGAAGTAATCATTGCTGATCGCTGGTTTCCTTCGAGTAAAACTTGTTCAAACTGCGGACATATTCAAGATATGCCACGGGCAGAAAGGACTTACAACTGTGGAAATTGCGGGCTTTCATCGTGAAAGCTTACCGAGGGATAACCGCTCCCATGCTCCCGATGAAGTAAGAAGCAAATGTCTAGACTTGTCTAGGATTTGTATAGCAGCAAGTCTATTATTTAAAATTCAACCACAGGCGAGGTGTTTGGGCCCTTACCTAAGGCTTTGCCCAATTGTTATACCATTTTCACAAAATAATGCAACTCTAGGGAAGCTCCAAACCGTTATGTAATAAGCTATTCCCAATCGAAAATCAAAAATCGAAAATGGTATTACCCGTCCTCCGATCACCTGCAATTAACTATGCCCTTTTATCACCCGCCCTTTTACTCCTCAGCCTTAGAACAAGCGATCGACCGCTACCCCCTAACTGCCGGGCCAGAAACTTCCTTAGCAGTGGCGATCGCCCTGATGAGTCAGTTGCAAAACAGTTGTCCCCTAGTCAAAGGGCCTTTACCCTCAGACAAGGGGGCGATGACCGAATCATCACCGCCGGACAAGGTGCGGGCCCGCTGCGTCCTCGTCGTGCAGAACCAGCAGACTATCACCACAGGCAACTTATCCGAAAACCCCAGTCGCGGGCTGTTAATCGGCATATTAACCCCCGCCGACTTAGTGAGGCTGATTGCTTCTGGCAAAATAAACAGCCTGCAAAAAGTAGCCCTCCACAAAATACCAATTGCCGAAGTCATGTCCCCCGTGTCGGTTTCCCTCACAGAATCCGACGATCAAGACGTGTTTACCGCTTTATCGTTATTTCGCCAGCACCGAATTCGCTATTTGCCTATTGTCAATCAATTCCGGCACTTGGTAGGAGTGCTGACGCGGGAAAGAATTCGCCAAGTATTGCAACCTTCCAACATTCTCAAATTGCGGCGGGTAGCAGAATTGATGACTACGCCAATTACAGCGCCCCACACCGCCTCGCTGCTGAGCATCAGCGAACTGATGTCCGAGCATCAAGTCAGTTGCGTAGTCATTACCAAAAACAAAGAATTAACAATGGAGAAGCCCAAAGAGGACTCTACCTCCGTTTTTCACTATTCCTTTCACCAACCTTTGGGAATTGTTACCGAATACGACATCGTGCAAGCACAGTATCTCGAACTAAATTTCGAGCAAACTCCAGCTCAAAAAGTCATGAGAACTCCCCTGCAATTTCTGGAACCTTCCGATTCCCTGTGGACGGCGCACAAACAAATGCAGCAGCAACAAGTGCAGCGGTTGGTCGTGTGCGGCGGGCGGGGAGAACTGCTGGGAATTATTACTCAAACCAGCTTGCTCAGAGTTCTCGATCCGACCGAAATGTACCGAGTTGTCAAACAGTTGCAGCAGTCGGTTTATCAACTGCAATCGGAAAAATTGGAACTGCTGCAAAGCCGCAATGCTAAATTGGAACAGCAGGTGCGCGAACGGACTGCCAAACTCCACGAACAGGTGCAGCGCGATCGGCTGTTAACTCAAATTTCCTTCCGGATTCACCAATCCTTAAACCTCGAAGAAATTCTCAACGCCAGCGTCGATGAAGTCCGGCAAGTTTTGCAAGCCGACAGAGTAGCGATCGTGCGTTGGGAGTCGAGCAATTTTGGCATTTTTGTGGCAGAATCCGTTGCCCCCAAGTGGTCTTCTATCTTGGGAGAAATCATGCCAGACAATATTTGGCAGGAAGCTGCATTTGCGATCGAACAGGAGATCTATGCCGTCTCAGACATCGACAAAGCTAGTTTGAGTGCCGAAAAATATGCGCGGTTGCAGCAAGCGCAAATCAAATCTTATTTAATTGTACCAATTTTGCAAGACGGCAATTTGTGGGGGATGATGTGGGTTCATCAGTGTTCCAAATCCCGGAAGTGGCAGGCTTCGGAATTGGATTTGCTGCTGCAACTGGCAACTCAAATCGCGATCGCCATTCAGCAAGCCCAACTCTACCAGCAAGTACAAAATCTCAATGCCGACCTCGAACGCCAAGTCCAAGAACGCACCACCCAATTGCAACAAAAAGTGCAGGAACTCCAGCATTTAAACGTTCTAAAAGATGAATTTCTCAGCACGGTTTCTCACGAATTGCGGACGCCTTTATCTAATATGAAAATGGCTATTCATATGCTGAGAATTTCTCCCACCCCAGACCGACGCCAGATTTATTTAGAAATTTTAGAAACAGAATGTACTAGAGAAACCGATTTGATTAATGCTTTGCTCGATTTGCAGCGGCTCGAAGCAGCAACTTGTCCGATTGACCTCGAACCAGTAAACTTAGATGTGTGGCTGCCTACGATTATCGACCCGTTTTACACGCGAGCCCAGAACCGCCACCAGCATTTGCGAGTAGAGTGCGATCGCCACCTCCCCACGATCAGTTCCAACCGCGCTAGTTTGGGACGGATTTTAGCAGAACTCCTCAACAATGCCTGCAAGTATACTGCCAATGAGGGCGAAATCTCTTTGAAAGTTGAGTGCAAAAAGGGAGACGGGGAAAAAGCAGAAAGCGGGAAAAATTCCGCACAAGCAAGTGTTAGGGCTTCGGAAATTCAATTTACATTCAGCAATCAATCTTCCATTGCGATCGAAGAATTGCCTCGAATTTTCGATAAATTTTATCGAGTTCCCAATGCCGATCCCTGGAAACAAGGAGGTACAGGTTTGGGTTTAGCTTTGGTTCAAAAACTTGTGGAACAGTTACAGGGAAAAATTGAGGTTGAAAGCAGCAAGGGCTGGACTAATTTTACTGTCACATTTCCCACCAAGCCAGATGCGAATTAGTCCGCTACCAGCCGATTTTAGATTTGAGATTGACTTGCAGCGCAGAGAATCTGGGAACTTGAACAGGAGTGTAAAATTTTGGGGTGGGTCATCTTTTTTACTCTTATACCAACGGTCAACTGTCAACTGTCAACTGTCAACTGTCAACTGTCAACTGTCAACTGTCAACTGTCAACTGTCAACTGTCAACTGTCAACTGAATCTCATTCTTTTTTGGGAGCTAGTTTGTGGATGCCTGACGGTACTGGTGCCAAATTCAAATATTCATGTTTATCTTCCACAAGTGATGATGATTTAGATATTTGATACTTCTTGCCTTTGGTAGGATTATTAGCCACGGTGCCCAAGCAGGGTATGCCAAAATTTTCTAATTGACTGAAAACTGTTTTGACTACAGAAGACTTCACCTGGCGAACTGATACAACCATCAGTATTCCATCTGTGCGCGCTGCTAAAAAATTCGTATCTTTACTGTCAACCAGCGGTGGCGTATCATAGATAACTAAGTCAAATGTTGCGTGCAGTTCTTCCATTAAATACTGCATTTGAGATGAGGCAAGCCGTCTGGCAGTACCGGGGACAGGAATACCGGCTGTTAATACAAACAGATTATCTGCTAGGTGCGATCGCTGGATAATTTCATCCGGTTCATTTTTATTTTCGAGCAAGTTGCTCAATCCATTGACATTAGGCAGTTCCAACAGCCTATGCAGGCTGGGTGAATGCAAGTTCGCGTCTACCAACAGCACTCGCTGACCCGCCAGCGCTGCCACGTGGGCTAGATTTAAAGCAACGGTAGATTTGCCTTCGCCAACTGTAGCCGAACCAACTACCAAAGAGCTAATCGTTCGATTTGAAGAAAGAAAGCGGATATTAGTATAAAGAGAGTCAAAAGCTTCTATAAATTCCGAAGCATTTTTATGATTCCCCTGTTTGCCTTCAAGATAAGCATAGGCATTAGCAATAGAAGGCGGAAATTTTTTAGCATTTTTGTCACGAGGAATTACTCCCAATAAAGGCGCATCAAACGCATCTTTAATGTCATCAGCACAGTAGAAAACATTGCGGATTTTTTCAATAAGAATAGCCGCTCCCAGACCGAACACGAGTCCTCCAAAAATTCCCATCACAAAGTTGTTTGTACTTTTCGATGCAACTGGAATAAATTTGCCTGATTTGATATCTTTGGGTATCTGGGGTTGAGAAATAATTTCCCAAGGTATTTGGCTTTGGGCTGCTTGGACGCGCAGAGTTTCCCGCTGAGTTAAAAGTTGCTGGCGGCTGGTGGAGGCTATGTCTAATTGCTGTTGCAGTTCGTTGTAGCGACGAGCTACAATCGGAAAATCTCTTAATTTTCGGGTCAACTCTTCTTTACTTTGGGCGATCGCCTGACTGCGAGCTTCTAAGACTTGAACTTGGTTCGCAGTATCCACCAATTGTTTGATCAAGCCTATGCGAATCGAGTTTTGAAAATTCTGAACTTTAGAATTGGCTTGAGAGCCTACCAAATTTTGCCCCAAAATGCGATCGGTTTGCTTGTTGAGCAAAGCTACTAAATTTGCCCGCTTGCGCTCTAAAGCTTCTACTATAGGGTTAGCAGATTTAAAACGAGCTGTTTCTACAGCAATCTGACCTTCTACTTCCTTAACCTTGGTCAGCAACTCTTTATATTGAGGTTCTTCACTTAAAGCTGAAGCCGCAATAGCTTCATTTGGTGTAAAATCTAATTGTTTTTGCAAGTTAGCGTACAGCATTCTCTGTTCCTGGAGTAGCCTTTGAGTTTCTAACTCTAAAGTTTCCATAGCGCGAACTTGCACGATCAATTGCGCGCCTTGTTCTTTAGGATCGGTAATTTTTTGCTGCTGCTGTATCATCTGTAACTCAGACTTCAGGTCATTTACGCGCTTGTTGAGTGCCGGAAGCTGGTTTTCAATAAAATTAACACCTTGACCAATGCGAGTCTTGCGTTCGTCAAGGCTGTACTTTAAATATTTCTTTTTAGTTTCTTCTAAAACGAACTGAACTAAGTCAGGCTCTTGCCCGAGGAAACGAACTTCCAAAATTTTAGTTTGCGTCAACTCATTTTCTCCGAGGCGCAACACGAGTAATCCTTTTTTAAGAAGTTCCTCGGTCATTTTTGGATATTTTTGTTGGACTTGTTTGGTAATAGCCGACAGCATCTGAGGACTCTGGAGAATTTGAAGCTGAGTTGGATAGTCCAAACTAAAAAATTCTCGATTAGGCACTCCACCCCCCTCACCGCGATTGGCGAGGGCAGATGCGTCGGTAAGTCTTGCCTCCGTTGTCACGGGTTCCACCAGTATCCGAAAATCGCCTTGATATGTTTTCTTGCCTCCCTTGACCTTATAATAAACTGCACCGCCTGCTAGGGCTACAATCGCAATGATGACTAGGGCTTGTCGTTGAAAAGTCCTGAACAAGGGCTTTAGATTCAATCCTTTCTGGGGTGCCCCGCTTAACTCTTCTCCCTCGTCAACGGGAAATTGCTGCACCTGTCTGCTCTGGTTGCTAATTGGTACGATATGAGCGTCATGTTCTTTTTCCATGTTGACCTCTTTCATATTGTTTTGGTAAAATCAGCTTGGTTCTGCGAGCCTTCTGGTTGATACTTTCACCCTTGACTTCAGGATATCACAGGAGATTCTGGGTTGGTTGGTTCTATTTCCTGCCAATAGTTCTCACTACTTTCACATAATATACAAAAATAACTAAATTCATATCTTGTGCCGGCTGCAAATGTTGTTTTACTAACTCAAGAGAGAGTTGTCTCCGACTGTATTTCTGGCGGCTGTGTTCTGCTTGTATTCCTGGTTTATCGGTGACTCTACCAAGTTTTTCTGGTATCCCTGACCTTCACCGCAGCTCGCGCCATAACTTTACCAAAATTTTACAATTTTACGCCACACGCGGGGGGCCGATCGCCCTGGTATTGCCTTGTCATCTCTGCCATTTTTGAGATCGCCACCAATAGCAGCACTACCTGTTAACTTACCCACGAACCGATCGGCTAAAAAGTTTTGCATTTTATACGTAGATATAATTAACACCATTGGGCCTATTTGTGGAACGACAACTAATCCAATCAATTTCCGACAAAAATCTGTCTTTATCTTTTAATTGTCAACTTTTTTAAGATCTGGATTGCTTTTTAAGTTTATATAATTAAACTGCGCTAACATTATATCACCCACGGATCTATATAATGGGCAAACGACATAAAAATTAATATTTTGTTAATACAAAGTCGATCGACATTTGGAAAAACTCAAGGCTTCTGGGTTTTGCTACCGGGCGGATGGCGCTGGGCGATGTGATGTTTTGTCGCTGAAACATGGGGTTTCTGGGCTTTTCCACTCTTGCTAAAACCATCGCTATGATTCGCCATCCTACTATGAGAGCTATATCAATATTAGCCGGAAACCCGCAACGGGGTGTTTTTTGGGATTAACCGATGAAAGAGGTTTATAACACGTTCTTCATTCAGTTGACAGTTGACTTGGGACAGCACTTGACAAAGGAAGGAAGAGGATTGGATTAATGAATAGTCGGATTTTAATTTCTCCATACAAGGGTTCCGGCTTTCAACCAATTCTTTCGGGTAAGAGGATACAAATAGTTGGCAAGCAATCCGATAATTGTTCTGGAATCTCAGCCGTATGAGCTTTTGACAAGTGTTATTTTGTGATACTCATTAGACTTGGATTGCATAAATATTCCCTTGATACAACAACCGCTCATTAACGCTGATTAGAGAGCGCACAAATGCAATTAAAGTCTATTGAATATTACAGATTATGTGCTTTCTTTTCTCGAAGTTTCAACAAAATCTCTGCGTGAACTTCGCGGGTAATCGGATAGAAATATGTAAGAATCATGCCGCAGATTAAAGCAATTGTGGGCAGTGGCCCGATCGCAACTCGAATCGCGAACAGGGCAGAATCGGGCTGTACAGGCGCAGCCTGTCCCTGAACAGTAGCGAGAAATCCAGCTTGTTCTAATGCTTGACCTACCAACCACAAGCCGATCGCCAAACCAATTTTTTGCAGCAACACCATAAACGAATAGAACACGCCTTCGCGTCTTTCGCCTGTTTGGAGTTCGTCGAGTTCAATCACATCCGGTATCATCGACCAAGGTACAAGATAAGCAGTAGAAACTCCCACACCAGCCATAACTGCTAACAGGTACATCTGGACGACTTGTCCGGGTTGTAGGAAAAACAGTCCGGCTTGGGCGATAATCCACAAACTCATGCCCATAAAATAAACAGCTTTTTTGCCATAGCGTTCGCTAACTCTACTCCAAACAAATAACATGGCGAGTGCGGTGCCTTGAACTGCGATCGCAGTTTGGGTAAAAGTTGCTGGCGGCAGATTCATCCAGTTGATGACAAAGTAAGGCAAAATCGAAGCAGTTAATTGCACTCCCAGCCAAGAACAGAGATAAATTCCAATTACGTACAAAAAAGGGCGATTGTTAAATGCAATCCGCAACTGTTCTCCTATCGGCAAAGAGGTTGAATTGTCTTCTACGGGATTGTCTTGCAATTGAGAGAGGACGTGTTTTCGGGTTCCGAAAAAGCACCAGTACAAAGGCAATACTGAAATTACTGTACAGATGGCGCCTAATATTAAGTATTTTTGGGTGTCATCTTTAACTAAGGCAAAGATAATTTGCGCGATAATTAATGACAAAATGCTGCCGCCGATCGAGAAAGTAAACCGGAAACTGTTAAGGCTAGTGCGTTCGTTGTAGTCTTGGGTTAATTCTGGGGTGAGGGCGGTGTAAGGCAGGTTGACGGCGGTGTAGGCTGTGTTAAACAATATGCCGATCGCCACATAGTACCAAAACAATATCGTAGGATCTTTGCTGGGAACAATCCACTGCAAAAAGAAGAAGATGCCGAAAGGAATTGCGCCGTAAACCATCCAAGGATAGCGGCGGCCCCAGGGGTGAGAGGTGCGATCGCTCAAAACCCCCACAATCGGGTCATTTACAGCATCCCAAACCTTGCCGATCAGCAAAATGTTGCTAGCAGTCCCCGCAGCCAAACCCGCCACGTTGGTAAAGAAAAACAGCAGGAAAAACACCAGCACATTCGCAGTAATTGCGGGGCCGAGGTCTCCCGCGCCGTATGCTAACTTTGTGGAGAAACTGAGTTTTTTGGTTTCTGGGTTGTCGGCGGCCCTTTCAGGGGGGGAAGTGTTGGTCATAAACTTTTGTTTCGGGATTTTTGGGCGATGATTTCGGGATTTTTGGGCGATCGCAGTCTTTCCAATAGGAGTATAACTCGCGTTAAGCTGTAATACTAAGTTTTTTTTTGCGATCGGGACTTTTCTGAAGATTTCGTAATTGGTAATTGGTAATTGGTAATTGAATAGTAGAGGCAGGTTTTACCAACAATCTTTAATTCCCACCAACAATCGAACTAAACCCGCCCGCACCAAGCGACAGAAATTCGATCGCACATTTGAATGATTTGTGATTGGCAATTGAGAATTTGCCATTGATAATTGGACTTATGCACCTATAGCAATCCTTGAGTCCTGGACGCAACTGGAACTTTTATGGAACTATTTTTTGGGTCACTTGTTGCGTTTGAGCGCTTAAAGATAAGAGCGCCCAAGCGCAACTACGTACCTTGATTTAATGTGACAGTGGCATCTAGGAATGACCTGGTTGAAAGTAATAAGTTGAAATCTTTGAATGTTGTGAATTATTCAATTGAAAATTCTAAATCTAAAATTACTAGGTTAGCAATCTAGATTTGACGGTAATGGCTCCCACACACCATAAAATAGCGTTAACCATCTCCGAACGCTGGATGTCCTCTTCAGCTAAAAAACTGGCAAACTCTTCATCAATATTCAGGTGGTCTGCAAAAGCATAAAGCACGCGTTTGTAATTTGTGGGCATGGGTGTTAATGTGACTTTTACTAAATTTAACAGCGCGTTCAAACAGTTAAGCATAATCCCTGATTCGTCAATATCTTCTGCATCGAGCAAGTACAGGGTTTCTGCAATGTCGCAAATAGCGTCTATTTGTGTGGGTGGTGTTCCCAGTTCGCTGACATCGATATCGCACAGTTTGAGAGCATTAATCGCTAGTTGTGGACGGGTAAAAAATACAAGTTGACCGCCAGCTACTAAAGGCGGTTCTTCTTCTCCACAGACAATGAGAGTATACAGATTAGGTACTTCGGTGTCGGGGTCGATGCGGAAACCTAACAGCCGCAGCAATTTTTCTTGATTGGGGTTGGCTGTTTGCAGTTTGGTTGCGAAAAGTTTTGATTGTGACATGATTTTTTAATTGCGATAAAATTAATGCTATTAAACCAGATTTCTAGGCAAAATCCGGGCTTGAGTGAGACACCTACAAATAAACTGGGTTCAAGAAGCCAGAGTGCACAAGTTGTGTGCTACAAATTTTGTTGGATGATGTCGCAGCATTCAGCGACGGTTGCTCTTTTTTCCATGGCTGCGACTAGGGCTTGGTAAGCGGATTGATGGCTTTCGATTAGGGTTTTTGCTCGCAGCGAGCCCCAGTTTTGTTTGAGTTGAATTTCGGAAACGGGACGGCGTAGTTGTGTTAAAATTGCGCTGATTTTTGTACGGTCTTCTGCTCCTCCTATGGCGTTGCCGTAAACAACTTTTTCGGCGACTATTCCGGCCATCCAGACGGTGCAGTATTGGTCTAAAAGTTGGACGGAAAGAGTGCCGTTTTCGAGTTGAGATGCTAGTTGTTGGTCTGCAAATCGGACGCCGCCTTGGGCTGTTTGACCTTGTTTGAATGCTTCAAGAGCGTTGAGGGCGTAGCTGGTTACGGGAATTCCCAACAGGTGGGCGACGAGGAAGTGTCCTGCTTCGTGGTGGAGGATACGATCGCGCTTTTCTTTAGAACTTCCCCCCAGCAAATCTACTAATATTGTACCGCCTTGACCTTGCCACTGGAAACTGTCGAGGGTGGCTAGCCCCAACAGGCAAAAGGTGGCGATCGCAGGTACGGCCTCTGGTAGGTTGAATAGGGGGCCCAATATTATCGAAACGGTGATGGCGAAGATAGAAATAGCGATAATATTCAAAGAAGTGTCTTTCATTATTGGGAATTGGTAATGGGGAATTGGTAATGGGGAATTGGTAATGGGGAATTGGTTATTTGTGATTAGACCAACAACTAGCAACTAACAACTGACTACGGACTAATGTTTAGTTTCGTAGTGTATATCGCACATTTGACCAAAATCTACACAAGCCAGATCGCGAGGGCCCGCGCGATCTGGCCCGGACGTTAGCTTAAAATGCCATCTTCCAGTTTGACTGAAAATTGTCGATCCCAAGCCGCCTACATTAAAAAGATATTAAAATAAATCAAAGTCAAGTAAAAGTGTTAGTGGAATCCTTCATGTCAGTTTTGGCAGCGATCGCAGTTTTAGGTATCTTGATTGTCGTTCACGAACTCGGCCACTTCCTGGCGGCGAGACTTCAACACATTCACGTCAACCGCTTCTCCATCGGTTTCGGGCCCATTTTGTGGAAGTACCAAGGCCCGGAAACTGAATATGCCCTCCGCGCCTTTCCCCTGGGAGGTTTCGTGGGTTTCCCGGATGACGATCCAGACAGCACTATTCCCCCCAATGACCCGAATTTGCTGCGGAACCGCCCTGTGATCGATCGGGCGATCGTCATTAGTGCAGGAGTAATTGCCAACTTAATTTTTGCTTACTTCCTGCTGGTGGTGCAATTAACCACGGTTGGCGCTGCATCTATGAACTACCTACCGGGAGTTAAAGTCCCGGAAGTCGCTGCGGAAGTTAGTTCGGCGGCCTTCCAAGCGGGAATTCGATCGGGCGACATTGTTCTGTCCGTTGATGGCAAGGAATTGGGCGCGAACCGCGAATCAATCAAATCTTTAGTCTCAGCCATCCAAGATCATCCCAATCAACCCCTGGCCCTAGAAATTCAGCGCGAAGAACAAAAATTTGTGGTGACAGTTACTCCCGAATTGTCCTCCGACGGTAAAGGTAAGATTGGCGTGCAGCTAACTTCTAACGGTACCGTCGTGCGGGAACGGGCAGGAATTGTAGAGGCATTTAGCAAGGCTGCAACTGAGTTTGAGCGAATTGTAGTGCTGACGTTTCAAGGTTTCGGGCAGTTACTTAGCAATTTCAGTCAGACTGCTGAAAAGTTGTCCGGGCCTGTGGCAATTGTAGCCATTGGTGCAGGAATTGCGCGATCGGATGCTGCGAATTTGTTTCAGTTTGCGGTATTAATTAGTATAAATTTGGCTGTGATTAATATCTTGCCTTTGCCTGCTTTAGATGGCGGTCAGCTAGCTTTTCTATTAATAGAAGGACTGCGGGGCAAGCCTCTGCCAAACCGCATTCAAGAAAATGTGATGCAGACTGGTTTGGTGCTGTTGTTGGGTTTGGGAATTTTCTTGATTGTTCGCGATACTGCTAATTTGGCAGGCTTTGATTTGATGCGAACTCTCCGACAACAGTAGTCAGTTGGTAGTTGTCAATTGGCAGTTGACAGTTGACAGTTGACAGTTGTTCGTTGTCAGCAGTCATAGTGCTGTCCCCGCTCGCGAACAGCAGTCAGCAGCCATTAGTTATTACATAGCTGATGACTGCTGACTAATATACAGCCTTTCTCAAAAAAGTGAGGTATGCCCGCTAATCTTATGCCCTATGCCCCATGCCCTATGCCCCATGCCCATGCGTACCTCATCTTTCTGAGAAAGGCTATAAATTAACCAGTAAAATTGGAGAAATAGCAATGGTCACACAACTGCAATCTCCCGAAAAAGCAAAGATTATCTATCCAGATGATAACGGCGAACCAATGTCAGATAATACCGAACAGTTTAGATTGATCGTGTGGATCAAAGAAAATTTAGAACTGTTATTTGCCAGCATGGCTGATGTTTTTGTAGCGGGAAACTTACTGTGGTATCCAGTAGAAGGAAATAACAAGATTTCTCAAGCGCCAGATGCGATGGTAGTCTTCGGAAGACCGAAAGGTTATCGAGGCTCCTACCAACAATGGCATGAAGAGAACATTGTGCCGCAAGTGGCGTTTGAAATTTGGTCGCCGGGAAATCGGCTGACTCCGATGCTCCAAAAACTGAGATTTTACGAACAGTACGGCGTAGAAGAATATTATCTGTACGATCCGGCGAATGTGGATTTAACTATATGGCAGCGCCGAGAGGAACGGTTAGAACCAATCGAAGAAGTAAACGGCTGGGTAAGTCCAAGAATGGGAGTGCGGTTTCAACTATCAGAAACTGAACTACAAATATTCAGCCCTGATGGAACACCGTTTGTGAGTTTTGTGGAACTCGCTCAACTTCGAGAACAAGCAGAATTAAGGGCCGAACAAGAACGGCAAAGGGCTGAACAAGAACGGCAAAGGGCCGAACAAGAACGGCAAAGGGCCGAACAGGCAGAAGTTTTGCTGGAGCAAGAACGATCGCGCTCGCAAGCTTTAGAAGCTCGGCTCCGAGACATGGGAATTGACCTCAATCAGTTGTAAATGACTAAGATTAAATTGGGAGTATCTCAGTTTTGATTTTATAGTGCTGTCCCCGCTCGCGATCGCGACTCGCGAGCGGGGACAGCACTGTATAATTCCGATGTCACCGGCAAGAATATAACTAATGACTGATGACTGATGACCAATGACTGATGACCAATGACTGATGACTAAAAAGTTAAGTTTAAAACAAAAATCGCTCGAAATTCTGATTCGCCTCAAACGGCTGTATCCAGAAGCCCCTTGCACTCTCAACTACGAAACTCCCGTGCAGTTGATGGTGGCGACGATTCTGGCGGCTCAGTGTACGGATGAGCGCGTAAATCTGGTAACGCCGGCTTTGTTTGAGCGTTTCCCGGATGCGGAGGCTTTGGCAAATGCTGATTTGGATGAATTGGAGCGTCTGGTGCGATCGACTGGTTTTTACCGGAATAAGTCTAAAAATATTAAAGCTGCTTGTTGGGCGATCGTCAATAAATTCAACAATCAAGTGCCGCAGCAAATGGAACTGCTGCTAGAATTGCCCGGAGTTGCCCGCAAAACCGCTAATGTCGTCCTCGCCCACGCTTTTGATATTCATCAGGGCGTGACGGTAGACACTCACGTCAAGCGTTTGAGTCAGCGGTTGGGATTGACTGAACACGCCGATCCAATTCGGATCGAGCGGGATTTGATGCTATTGTTGCCGCAGCCGGATTGGGAAAATTGGTCAATTCGGTTGGTGTATCACGGTCGAGCAGTTTGTAATGCGAGAAAGCCGATTTGCCATATTTGTGAACTTGCAGATTTGTGCCCTTCTGCTAATAGTTAGATTTTCTACTAATGTGAGGAACAGGCAAGATGCCTGTTCCACAAAAAATCTTAAATAATTGTGGTACTAATGTGAGGAACAGGCAAGATGCCTGTTGCACAAAAAAGCTTAAATAATTGTGGAAAAGGCATCTTGCCTGTTGCAAAAAAGCTTAAATAATTGTGGAAAAGGCATCTTACCTGTTGCAAAAATCTTGTCAACAAAAAAAGTAATTAAAATAAAAATGATCTAAAACCACCAAAATACAGTAAAATAGTAGATTGTGATTTATCTAAGGATATCAACAGATTATGGCTAAAAAGAGCATGGTCGAGCGCGAGAAAAAGCGCCAAAGACTCGTAGACAAGTACGCTGACAAGCGCGAAGACCTGAAAGATCAGTTCGACCAAGCAGCGAACCAGATGGACAAAATGGCGATTCACCGCCAACTGCAACAGCTACCCCGCGGCAGTTCGCGGACTCGCTTGCGGAACCGCTGCTGGGCTACAGGTCGCCCCAGGGGTTACTACCGCGATTTCGGACTGTCTCGGAACATGATGCGAGAAATGGCTCACGAAGGTCTTTTGCCCGGTGTTGTGAAGTCTAGCTGGTAGAAGTCAGTTGACAGTTGACAGTTGACAGTTGACAGTTAATATTTGTTAGTTGTCATTAGTCTGAAGGAAGAAGGAAAAAGGAAGAAGGAAGAAGGAAAAAAACTTATAAATAATCTGCAAGATTATGTTTGGGGTTTATTTTTGTTTCAGATTTCAGCTCAAACTTCCTTCTTGCTTTGTCCTTCTTGCTTCTTCCTACTTCTTCCTTTAGACATCCGTTACATCGGTTACAAAATCCGTTGCCGAACCTTCTTGCTTCATTGGCCGCAGCATTTATCGATACCGAGACTTTCGAGTAATAAGTCGCTGACGGCATTGGCGATCGCAAATTCGCCGTAAAAGCTTTTAGAAAAATCATAGGCCTGCATTTCGGTGACGATCGCAATTACGAGGCTGCCCAAATCGTTTTCGCCTTCCATGCGCTGGCGGAGGTAGATTTGGGCTGCTCTTTTAGCTATTTGCTGGTTGGCTGCTTCTGGGATAAACTCGGAGTCTAGCCATGCCAGCAGCGTTTCTTGGAGCCATTGGCCTTCTTGCTCGGGGTTTTGGGCGGGCGGCAAGGTAATAGGTTGGATGGTTTCAGACATGATTATTCGTAATTGCTAATGTTGACTTTGAAAAGTTAGCGGCAAACATGACAACTGATAAATTTATGCAATATGATATACCGTCAATTATACAGGGATACGCGCAAGGCTACTTCTTGATGGCGAATGACGGCGAGGAGAGTTTGGGGTGGTATTCGAGCCGCCAGCGGGCGCTGATACCCCTGGATGAGAGATTTACCTATCCGCGATCGCTCCGCCGGGCATTGAATCAAGAACGGTTTTCGGTGGCTGTAAACCGCGATTTTGGGGCGGTGGTTGAGGGTTGTGCCGATCGAGAAACGACGTGGATTTCTAAGGAACTCAAGCAGATTTACTGGGGATTGTATGAGGCTGGTTGGGCGTACAGCTTCGAGACTTGGTGCGGCGACGAATTGGCGGGCGGTATTTTGGGATTGTCTATAGGTGGCGCGTTTATCGGGGAATCGATGTTTTACCGGATTCCCGAGGGTTCTAAGGTGGCGATGGTGAAGTTGGTGGAGAGATTGCGCGATCGATCTTATCTACTATTCGACGCTCAAATGAACAATCCCCACTTGGAAAGATTCGGAGCTTATACTGTTAAGGAAAAACTCTATAACACGATTTTACAACAAGCCTTAAAGCGCCGCTGCTCCCTCTTTTGAATCTTCTATCTTGAGGAACTTAGGCTTTGGCTAATTCCTCACCCGATATCCCTGCTTCCAACAATAGTATAATTAAGCTGAGATACTTCTCGGAGACAACCACAATGCAAGTCACAACCGAAGAAATTATTTATCCATCCAGCGACGGTCAACCAATGGCAGAAAGTACAATTCAATACAAATTAATTGTCACAATCAAAGAAGGTTGCGAATCGCTGTTTGAAGATGACCCCAACGTGTTTGTAGCAGCAGATTTACTCTGGTATCCGGTTGAAGGTAGACCAGATATTTCTCAAGCACCAGATACGATGGTGATATTTGGCCGACCAAAAGGCGATCGACTTTCCTACATACAATCTCGCGAAGACAATATTGCTCCCCAAGTCGTCTTTGAGATTCGCTCCCACAACGACAGCCAAACTAAAATGAATAAAAAATTTTCATTTTACCAGCGTTATGGAGTTGACGAGTATTACGTTTACGATCCGCAAACAAATGAGCTGGAAGGTTGGCAAAGACTTGAAGGAATCTTAGAACCAATTGAACCAATGGAGGGATGGACAAGTCCCAGACTGGGAGTGCGATTTGAGTTGCCAGAAGAAGGTTTGGAAATCTATCGCCCTGATGGAGAAAGATTTCTTTCCTATTCCGAAATAAATGCACAGCGGCTATTAGAGCGACGGCGCGCAGAACAAGAATTTCAGCGTGCCGAACAAGAATCTGAGCGTGCCGAACAAGAATTTCAGCGTGCCGAACAAGAAGCTCTCAAGGCTCAACAAGCAGCTCAAAGGTCTCAACTTTTAGCTGCAAAACTGCGGGAATTGAACATCGATCCTGATAGCATCTAAGCAGGAATAAATGCTAACAAAGCAGATTTATCAAATAAATCTGCTTTCTGGCAATTGCAGTTATTTATGCTTTTAGGAATTACCAGAAAGAATTGGTTTAAAGCCTCTACTTTTTAAGGATAAATTAAAAGAAGACTATTAATTACTCCAATCCTCTTCCTTCTTTTGTCAACTGTCAACAGTCAACAGTCAACTGAATAAAGCATTTCTGACTAAAGAAGCCGGGTTTTTTGGGGTTTTATCGACTGTAACCAAGTATTCTCGTAAAAACCCGGTTTCTGAACACCCATTTCCGACCCAAGAAACCGGGTTTTTTGGGGTTTTATCGACTGTAACCAAGTATTCTCGTAAAAACCCGGTTTCTGACCACCCGTACATAAGTCTGATTCTTTTAACCTAGAAATCGCCCCCAACTCAAAATTCATATACTACAATATATAATACAGATATTAGAGCCAAAATCCTTGGGGGTGCAAAAGAATCCTAATCGCGGCCCCATGAATGTGCAAAAATACTGAAGCCAACTTTATTAAACTCTGCACGGAGCAATTACTGTGGACTCCAGATACAACCCCCAATCCATAGAAGAAAAATGGCAACAGACATGGGCTGAGCAAAACTTAGACCAAATGCCAGAAGATACCGAAAAGCCTAAATTTTATGCCTTATCCATGTTTCCCTACCCGTCGGGAAGCCTGCACATGGGGCACGTCCGCAACTACACAATCATCGATGTAATTGCCAGACTCAAGCGGATGCAAGGCTATCGCGTACTCAATCCCATGGGATGGGACGCTTTTGGTTTGCCGGCAGAAAATGCGGCCATCGAGCGCGGAATTCCCCCCGCAGAATGGACATATCAAAACATTTCCCAGATGAAAGGCTTGTTTCGCCGCCTGGGTATTTCTTTCGACTGGACAAAAGAAGTTACAACCTGTTCTCCCGATTATTATCGGTGGACTCAGTGGCTGTTTTTGCAATTTTTAGAAGCAGGATTAGCATATCAGAAAGAAGCCGCAGTTAATTGGGATCCGATCGACCAAACCGTCTTAGCCAACGAACAAGTAGACAACGAAGGTCGTTCCTGGCGTTCCGGTGCCAAAGTCGAGCGCAAATTATTACGGCAATGGTTCCTCAAAATTACCGATTACGCCGAACAGTTATTAAACGACTTAGATAAATTGCCAGATTGGCCCGAAAGAGTCAAATTAATGCAAGCCAACTGGATTGGTAAATCTGTCGGCGCTTACTTAGAATTTCCCATTGTCGGCATGGATGAAAAAGTCGCCGTTTTTACCACTCGTCCCGATACAATTTATGGCGTGAGTTATGTTGTTTTAGCGCCGGAACATCCGTTAACTCAGCTAGTGACCACGGCAGACCAAAAAGCCGCTGTTGATACGTTCATCAAAGAAGTTGCATTGCAAAGTGAAATGGATCGCACGGCTGATGACAAACCAAAGCGCGGTATCCCCACAGGCGGCAAAGTAATCAACCCTTTCAACGATGAAGAAATTCCGATTTGGATTGCGGATTACGTGTTGTACGAATACGGCACCGGCGCAGTCATGGGAGTACCCGCCCACGACACGCGAGATTTCAAGTTTGCCAATCAATATGAACTACCGATTAAAGTAGTAATTGTGGATGATGATGAAGTTCCGCTGACGGAAGCTTACACCGAACCAGGAATTATGATTAATTCCGAAAGCTTCAACGGGATGGATTCAATTAAAGGCAAAGCCGCCATTATTCAAGCTGCCGTAAATTCAGGTTGTGGCAAAGCGCGAGTGCAATATCGCTTGAGAGATTGGTTGATTTCTAGACAGCGTTATTGGGGCGCTCCGATTCCGGTAATTCACTGTCCCACCTGCGGAACAGTGCCTGTCCCACAATCGGATTTACCCGTATTGTTGCCGGAAAATGTACAATTTACTGGCAAAGGTTCGCCCTTGGCAAAGATGCCGGAATGGGTAAACGTTCCTTGTCCGAGTTGTGGCACTCCGGCGCAGCGCGAAATGGATACGATGGATACTTTTATGGATTCATCGTGGTATTTTTTGCGCTATCCTGATGCTCAAAATCAAGCGCAAGTCTTCGATTCTGCGAAGACGAATGATTGGATGCCTGTTGACCAATATGTCGGCGGCATCGAGCACGCAATCCTGCATTTGCTGTATTCGCGGTTCTTTACGAAGGTTTTGCGCGATCGGGGTTTGATTGATTGCGACGAACCATTTAAACGCTTGTTAACTCAAGGAATGGTGCAAGCCAAAGCATACAAAAATCCTGTGACTGGCAAATATGTTTCCGCATCAGATGTAGACCCCGAAAATCCTAAAGATCCGCAAACTGGTGAAGTTTTGGAAGTCTTCTATGAGAAGATGTCCAAATCTAAATACAACGGTGTTGACCCCTTGGAAGTTATGGGGAAATATGGGGTTGATACGGCGCGGATGTTTATTTTATTCAAGGCGCCACCGGAGAAGGATTTGGAGTGGGATGACGCTGATGTGGAAGGACAATTCCGCTTTTTAAATCGGGTTTGGCGCGTGGTGACAGAGTTTGCTTCACCCCCCCCAGCCCCCCCTTGCCAAGGGGGGGAGAAAGATAATTTACCCTCTGCTATTCCTTCCCAAGGGGGGGAGAAAGAGTTGCTAAGTAAAGCTGAAAAGGATTTGCGGCGGGCGATTCACACGGCAATTAAGGAAGTGCGAGAAGATTTGGAGGGCGAGTATCAGTTTAATACTGCTGTTTCCGAAATGATGAAGTTGAACAATGCGCTGGCTGATGCTAAATGTAAGGATTCGCCCGTTTATGCCGAGGGAATTAACACTTTAATTTTGCTGTTAGCGCCTTTTTCGCCGCACATTGCTGATGAATTGTGGCATTTGATTGGTAACAGCGAATCAGTACATTTGCAAACTTGGCCTGTTGCAGATCCATCTGCTTTAGTTACTGATGAAATTACGCTGGTAATTCAAGTTATGGGTAAGACGCGCGGCACTATTCAAGTGCCTTCGGGTGCGGATAAAGCTGCTTTGGAAAATTACGCCCGCGAGTCGGATTTGGCGAAGCGCCACCTGGAGGGTAAGGAGATTAAAAAGGTAATTGTGGTTCCTGGAAAGTTGGTTAATTTCGTTGTAGCTGGATAAAGATGAGAAACCCGGTTTTTGAACTCAACGGGTTTCTGATACTTGCAGTAAATGGTTCGTAGTCAGGACTTTAGTCCTTCTTTCGCTCAGTAAATGGTTCGATCGTTCGGACTTTATTCCTTCTTTCGCGCGGACTGAAGTCCTCACTACGAACCGACTTTATTGTGGTGCTTCAAGGGAGATAATAGTTGTTTTTAGTGCTATTGAATCACCGATCGCTAATTGTACCGCCATGAGCAAATTACCAAAGAAATACAGATATTTTCATAAATGGATATTATTTTTGGTGAAGTTTTGGACGATCGCCTACATCCTCTGTTGCATAATATTGTTTAGCCTGCAAACTCGTCTCATCTTTGACCCAACACCTACAATCCAAAAAACACCGGATGCCTTTAAAATCCCCTACGAAGAGGTTTGGTTGCCAGTTAACGGGCGATCGCCCAAAACCGCAAAAACAGATAAAATTCACGGTTGGTGGCTGCCAACCGACAATCCACAGCCACTAGGAACCCTATTGTACCTGCACGGCAAGGGCTTTAACATCGGTACGAATATCAATCAATCTTACCGCTTTCGGGAATTGGGTTTTTCTGTATTGCTGATGGATTATCGGGGTTACGGGCGCAGTCAAGGCAGTTTTCCCAGCGAAGCGCGGATATATGAAGATGCGGAAACAGCTTATAATTATTTAGTCAAACAGCGGCAATTGTCGCCTAGCGAAATCTTTTTGTACGGCCATTCACTCGGAGGTGCTGTTGCTGTAGAATTAGCAGTTACACATCCTAAAGTTGCGGGCTTAATTGTTCAAAGTTCTTTCACTTCCATGCTGGATATGGTAGAACGCCAAAGTTTGATGCGGCTGTTTCCGGTGCGGCTGCTGCTGACGCAAAAGTTTGATTCTTTAGCTAAGCTTAAATTGCTTAAAATTCCGGTTTTGTTCGCCCACGGAAGTGCCGATCCTTTGATTCCGGCGGCGATGAGTGAAAAGTTGTATGCTGCTGCTGGTGAACCCAAGCAAATTTTGCTGGTTCCTAATGCTAAGCATAATAATGGAGATGCTTTTTTTAACAGCAGCGAATACCGCAAAACTATTGTTGATTTTGCCAAAAAATCTAAAATTAGATGAATAAATAGGTTCGTAGTAAGGACTTTAGTCCTGTCTGCTTTGATGCGGACTAAAGTCCTCACTACGAACCTGATAATATTATTTCTATTTTATCTCCAACTTCTAGCTGTAAAACGGATTGAGCGCTGCCGCCGTTAACGGCAATTTCTAGCCAACCGTCAGAACCAATTATGGCTATTAAATCACCAGGCTTGCTGTCGCTGTACGTCTTACCGCTGGGGATGCGAATTAGATCGCAACTATTGCTAATTATCACTGACCAATTGTTACCTATAATGCAATTATTGGGGATATTGGTAATGAGATTGCCGAAGCGATCGACATATTGAACGCAACCTGTCGCACCTGTGGCTGTAACGGCGCAATTTGGTATCTCTAGCTGCACTAAACTTGCAGCGCTTACCGCCCTTCCCAACTCTTCCAACGGCACCCCATTCGCCAAATGAGCGCCCGCTGTTGCAAAAATATCGCGACCGTGAAACGTGCTGCTGGGTTGATTTGTACGCCAGTATTTGGGGTTGGTGAGTTCGACAGATGCGATCCTCTTCGAGGGCTTCGCTAACGCACTTTCGCGACTCAACACCCCACTAAACAATCCGTTATCCGGCCCGACAAGGAAGCAACTACCACATTTCACCGCCACCGCGCGTCTCTTGCTACCCACACCCGGATCGACGACAGCAACGTGTACCGTTTCCGGCGGAAAATAAGCAAAAGCAGCCATCAAACAAAACCTCGCCGCCGCAATATTTTGAGAGGGTATTTGGTGCGTAATGTCAATCACTTGTAACTGCGGGTTGATTTGGGCGATCGCACCTTTCATCACTCCCACATAAACATCGCTCAATCCAAAATCCGTCAGCAGAGTTATAATTCTATTTTTAGACATATATCCAAAGGTAAGAATATGGTAGCGCAGTGGGAAAACTTTCTGCAAAACTTAGGAGAATGGCACGGTTCCTTCACTCAGCTATCAACGCGGGGAGAGATACTTCAAGATACTCCCAGCATTATTTCTCTCGAAGGACTCAACGATAACAAAACTGTGCGGTTGAAACTGCGCCGTTTCTCTCCCAATCCTAGCGGTGTCGGCGAACCGGAAGTCAGCGAACTGGTTCGAGAATATCAGAGTTTGGGACGAGATATCCTGTTTTTTGAGAATGGAAATTTTTGTCAGGGAACTATTCAACTAGCGCCTTATTCTGAGTCGGGTGCCGAGTTTGGTTTTATCTACAATTATCGCCGGTTGCGCTTCGTTCAGCTCTACAATACCGACGGCAATTTATCCCAACTTACCTTAATTCGCGAAAAGCAGCCCGATAAAAATGTCCCCGAACGTCCGCCTTTAACTGTTGGGGATTTGCTGGGAGAATGGGAGGGCGAGGCTGTGACGATGTATCCAGACTGGCGTTCACCCGATCGTTATTCTACCAAACTGCAATTGGATTTGCAAAATGGCGATCGGCTCATGCAAAAAATTACTTTTGGCAGTAATCCTAACCTTATCAGTTCTAGCGGCAGCATAGATGGTTCTGTGATTAATTTTAACGAAGGTGTAACACCCGTGCAGGTTTTACTGCTTCCCGATGGAGGTTCTTGCACTTGTCCGGTGAAAGTTGAATCCAGAAAATCTATATTTTTTGAGGCCGGTTGGTTGGTAGAACCTGACTTGCGGTTTCGGATGATTCGCAGTTACAATGATAAGGGTGAATGGGTAAGTTTGACTTTAGTTACTGAACGCAAAGTTAGTCATTAATTCCGTAGGGTCTGGTTAACCAACAATCTTTGATTCCCACAGACAATCTACAAAAACCCGCCTAACCAAACCAGTAAATTCTGATTGCATAAAAGGTTGATTCGGTATCTGGGATGGGTGGGGGCGGGTTTTTTAATTCCGCG
>NZ_JAEQCX010000118.1:0-44861 GCF_020738035.1 Microcoleus sp. PH2017_28_MFU_U_A | reverse complement strand
AAAAAAATGTGCCTCAAATTTTAAGACTGAGATGTGCGTATTTAAATAATGACATCAAGCTAGGTGTTTCTACTTAGTCAAAAAGTGGGATGCTCCCGTTTGAAGCTGAAAATTATCCAATTCCCGCAGGAAATGCTGCTTCAATGTTGCAACATTTAATGGATGCGAGAGATTTGGACAAATCTGATTTGATTCCTGTTTTGGGAACGGAAACTGAGGTTGAGAAAGTTTTTGTTAGTGAAAGGGCGATCGAAATAGATGAAGCCAGAAAGTTAGCTGATTTTTTCCAAGTTGATATGAGTTTTTTGCTTTAAGTGCGATCGGTAATATTTATGGATTGGCTTGATTACCTCCTAATTCCAAACACCAACGCTGCATAGCTTCATCATCAAATAATGGCTCGCTAAAAAAAGATCGCTGAGCTGGTAATTCTCCTACAACAACACTTAATACCTGTTCTTCTGGAGTTTCTATATCAACTTTTAGTTCCTCTAAACAGTCACGAAAATTGTAGGGTTCAGTTCCTACTGCTTTCCCCCAAGGATGCAATTTTCCATTTATAGCTAAATGTACACCAATTCCAGAATCTTTAGCTTCATCGGAAATTTCACTTACTAAAGTATGTAAAGTATGTAACTCTGAGTTGGATGAAGCTGTAGTAATACTCAGTAAAACAACCTGTGCTTTGACTAAAGCAGCTACTTCTATTGTCTTTTTCAAAGACTCTTTAATTTGTTCGAGATGCTGTTGTTCAATGTGGCTATAAGATTTCGACTCGGCTAATACCAAAGTATCTGCTTCTAACCCAATTACATCTATTTCGGCAAAACCATTTTTTTCACGTTGGCGATGAATATTCCCTCCAAACTGCATCCAGCTATAAGGCATTAGTTGATACAGAACAGCAGCAGTCATAAGTACAGCATCACCTCCACTCCTCAAAAAGTGTGAAGCTAATTCATTCAGCTTATAGGTAAAGTCTATCTTCTCCAGTTCTGGAATCTGAAAAGATTCGGCACAGCCCACACAGTCAATAAATTCTTGTACTCGTTCTATTGCATACCAATCATTAAAATTACAATGAGGACAAGGTAAATCATAACCACGACGAACTAATCCGGCTGATAGTAATAAAGGAAGTTGTTGTTTAACAATTTGTCTTACTTCTTTGTTGGTTATCTTTCTATTTTCAGCCAACCATCGATAAATTTCTCCTAACTTCACCCCTCCTTGCTTAACTTGTCGATTGTTTTCCTGTGTTCGACGTTCTAATGCTTTGCTGATTCCTAAACCATTATTTTTGACAAAAGCAATTGTTTTTCTGAAACCTCCAAAACGTTTAATAAACCCCTTCGCATAGCGGGTATGTTCATTAATTTCAATTTTTAAACCAGCATCCTTAAATCTTTGGCTAATTACCATTTCGTCAGTAGGAATATAAAGGCAGCAGTCGTTTTTATAGCTTATAGTTCCAGTAATTCCCTTACTACTCGCTCTGGTTGATAGTCCTTTAAGCTCGCTTCTATCAGGATTTTTATCTGCCCATTCGATTTGATGCTGACTATTCGATAGAAAAACGGCAGACGATTTGTTAATAGGTAGCAATAACCGCCTGCTTGATGCTAAACGAACTTCGGCTTCCCAGCCAAACAAAAATTCTCTATTTTGATGCCCTATTGGTACTGGAGGACTAAAGCGAATCGAACCATCTTCAAATTTAATATAAGTTGTATTAATAGGATTCCCGCTGTAAGCTTGACCTCTGAAAAAATTTAAATGAAAATTTTGATAGATAACTTCTAGTCTGAAATGAGGAACAACTCTAACAAAAGCTTGGTATACCTGCTGTGCTAAATTTTCTGCCTCTTTTAGGTCTGTATTAATAACAATTAATATTTCTGCTATCGAAGGCATACATTCCAAAATTAGTGCAGTTAATCGCTCGATATTATCTAGCACTTCTGATTTCGGCAAATAAAGCTTATTCGTGTTTTCTAGACCGAAAGAACGAGTATTCCAATAAGCAGCAGCAATATCAATATCTTGGTCATCACCCAAAAAAATAGTTAGTAGGCTTGAACAATCCATTAGTTGTTGAATTGGGTTATCCAATGGTTGTTTTTTACTAATTTTAATTTCTGTTAAACAAATAGGATTATAGCTGCTTGCAAGCAACAAGCTACTTTTAACTAATTCTTCAAAATTTTGGGGTAATCTTAAAAAATTAGCTGCTAAATGTTCTGTTAAATATTTTCTATACATAGTCGATATCTTTCCATACTGAATTGATAGCTCAAAGTCAAAACTATTGCCTTGTTCTATACCCCAAATATGACTGTCAGGTAGAGGGTTAGCGTAAATCTCTTGAAGTACAGAAACAATATGAGATAATTTTGCTGTAAAATGCCTAGCTCTAGCAGAATAATGTGGCAAATTAATTAATTAATTCTGTTCCCTCAATATGTTTCTGAATTTTTTCTGTGTCAATATTAATAATTTTGACTGGTAGAATTTCCTTAAGATTTGTAGATATAGCTTCAGAAATATTTGTGGTTGATCTAAAAATAAAATCAGGATTAATCAAAATAATTTTATCTTTTAATAAATTAATATCTAGATCTTCTTCATGAATTGGTATAATTGTGTTAGTTAATCCTCCCCAGATATGAGTATAAAGCTTTACTGCATTTTGAAACTCCTCTCGATTGCCAACTAAATAAACAAGTCGTAAGGGACGAGAGGTAAGATTTAAGGTAACTTCTTTTTCAGAGAAATACATAGTTTTTATTTTTAGTAGACGTTCGCATTTACCATATTACCAATTACAACAATTAATCCTTTAAATCTTCGAGAGGTTCATCAAAATCATCAGACATCCAGATTTTACCTTTCCAAATTCCAAGCCCACCTCGCTTTGTTGGCTTTTCTTGAGTTGAGTTTTTAGCCTGTTTTTCGAGCAAAAACTCAATATAATGAAGCACTTCTGTCTGAAGAGACTCAGGGAGTTCTTCTAGTTTTTCTAAAATGACTGGCTGTATCATTGTTTTTACTCGCGATCGCACCATCTACTCCATTAAAGCACCCAAACCCAATGTCAGCAACAGAATAGCCCATTATCTAGCCCGATCGCCCAAAATCGCACTAACACCATCATCATTCTGCAACTTGCCGAAAATTACCCGATCGACTATTCTTCCTAGTAGCAGTCCTAGACGCACGGGTAGTCAGAAACCGGGTTTTTTCCGAGATGCTTTGTTACAGCCAGATTCTCTGGCAAAAACCCGGTTTCTTTGGTTTTGATGCGTCAATTAATAGAAAGAAAACATGAAAGCAATATTGCCACCTTGGATAGTTTTAGACTCCCTACTGCACAACTGGCTGCTAGAAGATATCGGTAGGGGCGATCGCACAACATCGGCCTTATTTCCCGCAGCCAGCATCCAGGGTACTGCTAAATGGATAGTCAAAGAAGCTGGAGTCATAGCCGGATTGCCGATCGCACATCGCACATTTAAACTTTTAGACAGCAGCCTCAGTTTCATCCCCCAAGTACCCGAAGGGAAACTGTGCGAAAAAGGAGAAGTAATCGCCGAGATTTCCGGCAATTTCGATGCGCTGCTAACGGGAGAAAGAGTAGCATTAAACTTGGCAATGCGTTTGAGCGGCATCGCTACTTTAACTCGGAAATATGTTGACAAAATTGCCGATTTACCCGTGCAATTGGTGGATACCCGCAAGACAACACCAGGATTGAGATTGCTCGAAAAATACGCGACTCAAATCGGTGGCGCTTGCAATCACCGGATGGGATTAGATGACGCGGTGATGATTAAAGACAATCACATTGCGGCGGCTGGGGGAATTGCCGAGGCGATCGCCCTAATTCGCAATTCTATCCCCTATCCGCTGACGATCGAAGTTGAAACCGAAACTCTGGCTGAGGTGGAGACAGCTCTTCAGCACAAGGCGGATATTATCATGTTAGATAATATGTCCTTCGATTTGATGCGGCAGGCTGTGGCAATAATTCGGGAAAAGAGCGATCGGGTAAAAATTGAAGCTTCCGGGAATGTGACTTTGGAAACTATTCGGAGTGTGGCGGAAACCGGAGTTGACTATATTTCTACGAGTGCTCCAATTACGCGATCGACTTGGCTGGATTTAAGTATGAAAATCAGTTGACAGTTGACAGTTGACAGTTGACAGTTGACAGTTGACAGTTGACAGTTGTCAGTGGGAGCATCTCAGTTTTTTATCTATAGTGCGAGCGTCCCCGCTCGCGTTTTTTATCTATAGTGCGAGCGTCCCCGCTCGCGTATTGTACAATACGCGAGCGGGGACAGCACTATAATAAGACAAATGCTTTTTATAAAAATGAGATACTCCGGTTTACAACTATCAACTGACTACTGTTAACAGTCAATTATTAGACATCTCCCATAATTGTTGTGGAACAGGCATCCTGCCTGTTCAAAATTGGCATTTTGGGAGGGTTCTATTGGTTAGTTATTACCAATAACAAATAACAAATAACCAATAACCAATAACTACTTCGAGATAAAATGCACCCAAAAATTCCCATCAGCCATACAAACGCTGCGGATTAAGCGATAGGAATAGTGCAAGTAAGAACCGCTGACAGTTGTGTCATAACCCGTGGGGAACCATTCGCCATAGGGATCGTGAACGAAGAATCCTTCGCTGTCGTAGCCTGCGGCAACTATAATGTGACCGAAAGATGTGAAGTATCCGTGGATGACAGCGGGATTTCCGCTGGCGAGCCAATCTTGAACATCATCAATCGTTGCATTCTCGGTAAAGTAATCTTGAGCGCCGTAATCTCTAACAATTTTGGCTAAATCTCTCGGTTCCCAGCGACTGTAACCTTTGTCGATCGCATATTGGTAGAGTTCATCTTCATATTGTCCGGTTTTTTGGCGCCGGGGAACTCTCAAAAAGTCCAAACACATCGCGATGGAAGTAACATTGCAAGAACCTGTAGGATTGTACAAGTTATCCATTTGCGATCGATAAGGAATGCCCAGTCTGACAGTCGGCGGATTCGGTTTGGGATACAGCAAAACGCCGTCTAGAGTAACTTGAGCGTGTCCTCCGTAAACATACCAAATCCCTGAACCTTTGAAAGACTCGTTGCGGAGAGCAACTCTAATATGGCCGCGAATCGGAGCAAAAGCCAGCAGTTCAAACTCTTTTCCCGCTGGGATTACTTGTTTTTCCGCTTCCTGAAGTTGAGAAGACGCCAGCGGTTTTGATTTAAAAATTGTGTCTTTGAGGATTTTCAGGATGGGGCGAGGTTTGGGAATGTCCGCCGGTTTGGTTTCGATCAGCTTTTGGGCTGTGATTGCTCCCAAAAAACCCGGCTCGCCGCACTTCATCAGGGTTTGAAATCGGTGGAGGGCTGCGGTAGAAAGAGGGCCAAAGATGCCGTCTACTGGAGGTTTCAGTAAACCTAGGTCAATGAGGCGACTTTGAATTTGGCGGCTCAGTTCGTCGTCCGCAGCGATCGCCCTAGAATCATACCTAATTTTTGACTTGAGAAAGTTTTGTAATTTCATGATTCCCTGCGCGCTTCAATGATTCCAAGTTTATCCTCTCAGAAATTTACGGCAATTTTACCGATCGTCCGCACCTTAAGGGCTTTGTATTCATGATTCGATACAAACCTTTAAGGCGACAGCCGATCGGACTTGACGGAGTATTCTCTAATTAAACATGACGGTGATTTAACTTTTTGGTGCCGTTGCAAGTCTCCCTAGCTTAGCCATGAAACGATCGCGCTGTTTAGCAAAAAGTCGATTTTATGCTTCGCTGGGGCGAATTACCACCACACCCATCGCGTCGGGAGATAGGTATTTGACGGCGGCTTCCCGAAGATCCTCGGCAGTTTGAGCTTGGATGCAGGCGGCATAGTTGAGGGCGGGAGCGATATCTCCTACCATCGACTGATAGTAACCGTACAAACTTGCTCGATCGCTCGGAGTTTCGTTACCGAAGATAAACCGATTTGCTACTTGGGTGCGGATGCGGGAAATTTCGGCATCTGTCACCAGTTCGGTTTGCAGGGTGCGGATGTGTCCGACGATGGCTGCTTCCACTTCTTCTATATTTTCTGTCGCTAGTTGAGCAGAAATCGAGAATACACCGCCCAGCCGCTGAGTCATGTTGCTGACTGAAATTGACGAGACTAGCCCTCTGTCTTCGCGCAAATCCTTAACCAAGCGAGTTGTGCGCCCGTGGCCCAAGACTGTCGCCAAAACGTCGAGGGCATAGGTTTCGGACATTTCCACGAAACCTGGCACCCGCCACATGACAATCAGTCGGGCTTGCTGAAGTGCTGAGTCTACAAATTCGCGGCGGACTGTTTCGGTAAATGGCGATTCTTGGCCGTAGTTGAGAATTTCGGATTCTGGGTGAAAGCTGCTGACGGCGGGCAGATTTATGGTGCTGTTTTGTGCTGTGCTTTTGGCGGCAAAACTTTCTGCGACAATTTCAATTAGTCGATCGACCGGCAAGTTACCTACAGCGACTGCTGTCATCGCCCCTGGCTGGTATCTGCTGCTGTGAAAATCCCGCATTTGTTGGGCGGTAAGATTTTCGATGACGGAAGTCGGGCCGAGTACGGGTCGTTTGTAGGGCAGGACTTCAAAGGCTAATTGCATCGATCGCTGATAGGTGCGGCGGCGCGGATTGTCTTCGGATCGTCTAATTTCTTCTAATACTACCAGCCGTTCGCGATCGAAGGCGTCATCGGGAATGCTGGCGTTGAGCAAGACATCGACTTGCAGCGGGGCTAGTTCGGCAAAATCTTTAGGAGCTGTAGTGATGTAATAGTTCGTGTAATCTTGGCTGGTAGCTGCATTAGTGACAGCGCCGCGTTGTTCGATCGCCCGCTCAAATTCTCCGCTCGGAATGCTGGGAGTTCCCTTAAAAATCATGTGTTCTAAAAAGTGCGCCATACCGTTGATTTCGTCGGATTCAACGGCTGAGCCTAAATTCATCCACACGCTGAGGTTAACGGCATCGACCGGCAAGTGTTCGGCTATAACTGTGAGGCCGTTGGGGAAATGGCGCACTGTTGGGGCGTTGAGGGGCGATTTGGAGGAGGCTTTGAGTAGGGTTGATGTCATGCGCTTTTAAATTGATCTTGTTCTCTATATCTTAAAGGGCCTTTTACGAAGGGATCGGGCATTTGGCATCTGCCATTGGCTATAAAAACTGCGATCGTTCTGGTTTTTCACTCTTGGACGCACCAAATGGCTAAAAACCCGGTTTCTTCCTAGATACCTCGTTACCAAACCGAATATTCTGCGAGAAACCGGGTTTTTTCCTCACTCCTAGGCGGAAGTCCTGTTAAGATTTCTGCGATGGCTGCTCCGTCGTTGCCGATCGCGATCGTTAATTTATTTTAATAATTTGTGCAAAGTCCTCAGTTTTTTGGTGACAGCACTCAATGGACAATCGAAAATTGCATAAAAATTTAATATTTTCACAGCCTGCTTGGCAGCGATTTGGGCGATCGACCTCCGGGAAAATCGGCTTAATTTTGACTGTAGCGCTGATTGTTGTGGCAGTGTTAGCCCCCCTAATTTACCCTTACAATCCTGCGGTCGATCGCGATTATTTATCCCGATTAGTGGCTCCTAGCGTCAAACATTGGTTCGGAACCGACGGTTTGGGGCGGGATTTGTTAGTGCGGGTATGGCACGGATTGGGGATATCTTTGCTCGTCAGCCTGGTTTCTGTGGGTGCGGGATTATTTGTGGGCTCTCTGTTGGGGCTCTTGGCTGGATATTTTCGCGGATGGGTGGAAGGTGCGATCGGGATTTTGGCGGATATTTTGCTAGCTTTCCCTTCGATCTTACTGGCGATCGCCATTGTTACCGTCACCGGGCCCAGCTTGCAAAGCGTAATTATCGCCGTCAGCGTCGTCCAAATTCCGATTTACATCCGCCTCACACGCAGCATGGTGCTATCCCTGCGAGAACAAGAATTTGTGTTAGCTGTCAAGGCCTTAGGCGCCAGCGACTTGCGGATTATTTTTCGCCACATTTTGCCGGGAAGTCTCGCCCCGCTTGTTGTACAAGCAACTCTTTCCACAGGTACAGCGACGCTAGAAGCTGCTGGTTTGGGTTTTCTCGGTTTGGGCGCGCAGCCGCCAGCCCCAGAGTTGGGGACGATGCTTTCCGATGCTTTCAAAGGCGGATACGCTCTTTCGTCTCCTTGGACGATTTTGTTTCCCGGTTTGTTGATTACCTTGACAGTTCTGGGTTTCAACCTTTTAGGCGACGGGCTGCGAGACGTTTTAGACCCCAGGGGGAATTAAAGGGGAGAGTCGGACAGTGGGAGAATTTATACTTTTGGCTTCAAAATCTAAAATCTAAAATCTAAAATCTAAAATCAACTTGACTGGTGTCACAATGTACGCGAAACTTTACATACAACTGATGTATTGCTTCTACCTATTAATAACTTCTGTTAAGTTGTGACTCAAAACCTATCAATTAGTCAAAATTGATATAGCGGTTTGTCAGTCCGCCAACTCTTAAGAAGCGACCTCAGGAGGCATCGTCCCCGGCTTGCTGGTGTCGGTGTCATTATTGTTCCTATTCAGTCAGCCCGGATTATGGAAACACTAGAATTTGTCATTTATCCAGATGGCCGCGTACAGGAAACAGTCACCGGCATTGTCGGTGCTTCCTGCGCTGAGGTAACGGCAGCAATTGAAGCCCAGCTCGGTGTGGTGCTTCATCAAGAGTCAACATCTGAATATTTCGCGCAAGTGCTGCATCAGTCAGCCGAAGCGACGGCCCAAGTGGCTTTTAGCGATTGGTAATCTTTTTTGTTCAGTTCACTTAAATTTTTTTGGAACCACCATGTCACACTTTAGCCAAATTAAAACCCAGATCCGCAATTTGAATTCTTTGGAAGCTGCTTTAACTGACTTGGGTATCGACTGGAAGTCTGGCCCCACTGAGGTGCGCGGCTATCGCGGCCTCACCAGCACTGCTGAGGTGGTGATTGAGCAAAAAAACGGCTATGACTTAGGTTTTAGCTGGAACGGGACTGAGTATGAATTGGTGGCGGATTTGCAATTTTGGCAGCAAGCTTGGTCTGTCGATCGTTTTCTGAATAAGGTGACTCAGCGCTACGCTTACCATACTGTGGTGAATGAAAGCGCTAAGCAGGGTTTCCAAGTTTCTGAGCAAAAGCAAAATCAAGACGGTTCGATCCGCTTGGTGGTTCAGCGCTGGTGCGCTTAAGGGTTGTTTGAGATTTTTACAATTCAAGTCTCATCTCAAGTCCGCCCGTGCGGACTTATTTATTATCAGAAAATTGGGTTGAAAACCCTGTCCTTGTAGCACGGCTTTTTGCCATTTTTAAGTAAAATAAAAAATCCATCTTCACCGAATAGCGGGGGTTTGAAGCCCCTGCCTTTAGGCAGATTGTGATAAGAACGGAGTTTAAATCTCCGTTCTTATCACTTCGCTGTCAACTGTCAACTGTCAACTGTCAACTGTCAACTGTTTAAAAATGAATATGGTAGGATAAACAAATCAGACAAGATTTAAAAACCTACCCCCGGACTGGGGGAAAGTCTACGCCCAAAACATTTTTGAGGAGATATGACTACGCACTTGAGAGTGCAAACGTAGTCAGCCTGGGAACCCACGCTTGCGCGGGATATTTTGACAGAAATGTCTTAAGAATCCCCGTACCTTTAGGTCGGGGAGTGTCAATATTGTGAGGGATCTAAATGTCTGAGCTTTCTGGACTCGGAATAGATACAGCAGGCGATCGCACTGGTTTAGAACCGGAGTTGGGCGGATTTTTGCGGGATGCGCCCGATCGCACTGGTTTAGAACCGGAGTTGGGCGGATTTTTGCGCCAAAAAGGCGTCTATGTTGACGAGATTACCTGCATCGGCTGCAAGCATTGCGCCCATGTTGCTCGCAATACTTTCTACATTGAGCCGGATTACGGGCGATCGCGCGTAGTCCGACAAGACGGAGATTCCGAAGAGTTGATTGCTGAGGCGATCGACACTTGTCCGGTAAATTGCATTCACTGGGTTGACTACACCGAACTCAAGAACCTCGAAGAAGAGCGTAAGGATCAGGTGATTCCCGTAGTTGGTTTTCCCGTGGATATGGCTACAGTTCAGGCGGGTGTTCGCCAGCGCCAGAAGGCTAAGGGCGATCGTAACTCCAAACACAACCATTGAAACCCACAATCAAAATCCACAGCTTGAAACCTGTAGCGACAAAAACAAAGCCCGCCTGCGCGGGCATTTTTTATACAAAATATAACTTTCTCCGACTCTTAGTCCGCGGAGGCGGACTTCGTTTGTATAGCAGCGGTTTCAACCGCCGAGTCAACCCCCAAGTTATGAACAACAGATTATTTCAAAGGATGGTGATCCGCGAGAATTTTCTCAACTCTAGCCTCATCAATTCTCGCAGTCAATCTAGTTGCCTCATTGTTATCCCGAATCGTTTTTGCTAAAGTAAAAGACGAACCAACCGAAAAAGTTAAACCCATACCCACGAAACTTTTTACCCAGATATCTACGGGCAGATAAATGACACCTATAGCCGTAGTGGAAATAGCTAGAATAAAGGAAACCCAGCACTGTAAAATCCAAGCATTAGTATCTCTTTGACGTACAATTTGTTGCTGCATAATGCCTCTATCTAAAATATATCTTTTGGTTCATTAACTTTAAGAATAGAGAGTATAAATGAAGCGATCGGGAGAGATAGGGACAGTTTGGATAAGTGCACAGGGCGATCGATATTTTTAGTAAAAATGCGATCGCTGTAGATAGGGTTTAAGGCTCTCTAAAGACTTGGTGGGAGTAGACAGTTAGGAAACTGCACTAAGGGAGATTGATTTGGGATGATTTACTCACTGGTTTTAGAGCATTCTCAAAAGTTCTTTTCGGTTCTTGCAGGGCTTTACCAAACCCGACTGGTACACCTTAGCGATGAAAGGTGATTGATTCCCACGAATAAATCGTTGCATATTTTCCAAGGCATTTACAAAAGCTTGTGCCACTACAACTCCAGAAACATCGCCACCCACAAATGCAAACAGCCGTACATTACCTTGAGCCACAGCCAATAACTCCAAAGGACGACTAGCAATTTTCTTGTCCTTTGTAAGTACAACCCAATTGCTTTCTCCAACTATCCTCAGCCAATCCTCATCCTTGACATCTTGCTTAAAATGATCGTCATGAATTTCTACTGTCGCCCCCGCATTTCGTAATGAATCTGCCAGTTTTTTTCCTAAACATCTGTCAATAAAAAATATCTCATTCATGCTACTAGCGGAAGTTCGCAGCGAATACCTTCCTCTATTTGGAGGCGCGAGCAATTGTAGTCCTCGGCAAGTTCGTCTATGGAATCACCCGCCTTGTAACGTTCTGCCAGCATAGCTGTAGGAATGCCAGTTCCAGCTAAAACAGGGCGGCCAAAGGAGATTGTGGGGTCAATCATCACTGTTTTAGGTTCGTCGGAACCTGGTAGCTTCGTGAAAGGGAAGAGTTTGATAGGTAATCCAGCTTCATCTCGTACAATGCGATCGAAATAAGTGTCTAGAATCTGCCTCGCTTCCTGCTTCCTGTCCGATGTTGCAAGCTTCTGTCCGCATTTCTCAAACAAAAGAGCAATTCCCTCGACTTGAAACTCAATTCGAGCGTATAAGTGAGGATTAGAAAAATTACGGTTGACGCATTTGAGAGCCGTACTAAGTTCCTGGCGGGAGAAGCCTGTAGCCTTAACAATAGCAATCAACACATGAGCCTCTACCAAATTGGTGAAAGAAAGTAGTCTAGTTTTGGACTGGGGCAGCAGTTCAAGATTATTGTGTTGAGGTAACTCAATCAACGGCTCAAAGAAGTGCTTGTCCGTTTTTGTTTGCGAGTACCAGCCAACAACCCAATGTCGCAACATATCTCTCCGCAGCCTGAGATATTGTGCTGCTTGAGGGATAGAATATATCGGAATATCCCGCAGTTCAAAGTTGTTAGTATCAGCCATAGCAGTTGTCCTAATTCTAAATACTTATATTTTTGCACAGTTCGCGGGCGATCGCAAAAATCTCTCCCGACCATACCCAGATACCCGACTTCTTCAAGAAACCGGGTATCTAAAGCAACCTATTTAGCTGCTGACAGCGCTGCGGATTACTTATTTTTCTGCTGAGTCTTGGCTTGTTCGATCGCAATTTCCCTCACAGCTTGGAAAGAACTCAAATTCGACGAACCCTCAATCGCCTTCACCGCCAAATCTTGAACCTGTTTCAAAGCAGAATCAAGCTGTTTCGACAAACTCGCAATCCGCGATTCCTGATTTTGAATTGTCTGCAACATTCCTTGAATTTGCAATTCATAATTTTGCTTTTGTCCCTCGATATCCTTAGCAGACAAATCAGCCTTAACCTTAGCTTGATAATTGCCAATATTGCGACCATTATCTTTCCCATTCTTGATATTAGCTTCCAGTTCCTTCGGGAAAGCTTCCACCTTAGCCTTAACTTCAGCAGACAATTTTTCCCGTTCCGAAATAGATTTTTCCCGTTCCGCCCACTGTTTCTCCTGTTCCTGACGAAACTCTTCAATTTCTTGATACAGTCTTTTCTGACGCTGTTCGTATCCTTCGATATCCAAATCTCGCTGAAGATTCAGATCGTAATCATACAACTCTTCATCCCGATCGCAATTTTTTTGCTGATTCTCATTGCGTTCTGTAACAGCCAACTTTTGCAACTCCTGCTCTTTTTCCCAAGCTAGACGCTGTTCCAGCAATTCCTGTTCAACAGTATCGCGCTGTTCGGTGAGTTCGTTAGTAAAAGTTTTCGCACTTTGTTCGTACTGTTGAATTAAATTATCCAGCGTATCTTCCGCAACATCTTCTAAACTGTGCAACTCTTGCAGTTGTTGAACTTCCTCCCCCACAGTGCGCCGCAATTCTTCCAGTTTAGCAGCTTCCGAAGTTAATTTTTCCGACAACTCGCTGACAGCGCCACCAAAGCCAAATTGTAGCAAGATTAAATTATCAATTGTGGACTGCATTTTTTGTTGAGATTGAGTTAAAGCCATTGGTTTTTGTGCCTCCACAATAGGTTTTTCTGGTGCTGCTGCTGCTGCTGATGGTTGTTTTGGAGAAGCATTTAGCTGTTTAATTTGCAATTCTAACGCAGCTTTTTCTTGCGCGGCTTCCTTGTACGCTTCTAAGATTTCAGCCTTAGTGCTTTTGTCCGTAAGTTTTTTGTTCATGGCTTTTCATTTGTTAATATTTGGGAATTTGTTTCGTAGTAAGGACTTCAGTCCTCAAGTGTTGAGAAAATAATGAATAAAGTCCTCACTGCGAACCGGGGAAAGGACTAAAAGCCTCACTACCAACCGGATTTTAAGCTTTGCTCGCAAAAGCTTTCATTGCCAAATCTTGTGCTTGCTTCATCGTAGCTTGCAGTTGTGCAGAAATTTCGGCGATTTGTTCAGTTTGGCGCTGCATTGTCTGCTGTAAAGATTGTACTTTCAACTCATATCCCTGCTTGCTTCCTTCCCATTCTTTATCCGCTAAATCTGCCTTGACTTTAGCTTCGCGGGAAACTTCTTGAATTGCTTCTTCTTTAGCTTTGATGTAAGCCTGTTTGAGTTCTTCTTCAAATCCCGCAGCTTTGGTCTGATTCTTTTCAAACTCCGCTTGATTGTCGCTGAGGACTTTTTCTCTTTCTGCCCAGTTTTTATCTTTTTCGCGGGTAGACTCTTGCAATTCCCGTTCTAGTTTGCGCTTCGTTTCTTCGTATTCGTCGGTTTCAATTTTGCGATCGCGCTGCAATTCGTATTGATAATCTGCCGCTTCCTGCTGGCGCTGTTTAGTTGTGAATGCAGTTTTTTCGGAAACTGCGGTGTCAAATTCTTGCTGTTCTTTCCCCCAAGTCTTGCGTTTTTGGGTCGTGTCTTTTTCGATAATTTCACGTTGGTTCGCAGCATTTTGTTCGAGTACAGTCAATTTTTCTTGATGCTCTTGAGTTAAAATGTGGAGGGCATCTGCTACAACTCGAATTTGCTGCAACTCCTGTAATTGTTGAGCTTCAATGTCGATCGCCTTTTTTAACTCATCTAATTTTGAAGATTCCGCCTTCAGTTTTTCGGAAAGTCCGCTGGTGATGCTACCGAAATCTAATTGTAAGTCGGCCAAGCCTTTGACAATGCTGTCAATTGTGTAGGTAGAGGCGACTTCGAGGAGTTGTTTGTTTTTAGCTTTTTCGGCTGATTGTTCTTTCGTTTCGACTTTAGATTCAATTTTTTTCTTTTCAGCTAAAATCTGCTGAAAATTTTGCAAAATTTTGGCTTTGCTATCTTTAACATTTGCTAGTGTCATAATGCTTGTTGCTCCTGATTCAAACTTTTCGAGACCTTGTTACTAAGACGTGTTGAACTATCCTAAGTTCCGGAGTTGGCTGAGAATAGATCGATATTTTTTGGCTGCATTTGGTGGGAAGTTTGGATGATTGCTCTCAAGAGATTTGAGAATTTTTTTACAGCGAGCGCACCGATTGGCTTGCCAGCACTCGCAATCGTCAACTATACTTACAAGTGTGTCTTTAAGCAGTTGATTTTCTGAGAGCAAAGCTTGGTAATTTCGCCGGATAGATTCGGCAACTACACTCATGTGCTGGAAGTCTTCGGTGAGACTTTCGATGTCGTTAATTGTATCTGCCCGAATTTGGTCGAGTAGCTCGCAATTTTCTCGCAAACGGCTTTCTTGCAGGTTTGGTTTGGTTTTAATTTTCGTTAATTTCTTCATTTTACTTTTCGCTGTCACAGTTACGGAAAAGGCGCGATTAAATCGCGCCTTTTCCACAAAATTAGAACAAGTCAGCAGTTGCTCTGTCTTCCGCTGATGGCAGCGACATATTACCGTTGGAATTCAAAGCAATAGCATCGCTTTCACCGTTGGCGTGAGCGGCCATCAAGGATGCAACTTGTGCTGCTGGTAGGTTATCTAAACAAATCATAGCCCTGGTTCCTTCCAAGTCAATCATCCGCGATTGATTGCTCAGATCGGATAAAACTGCTGCTGCTTGATCGATAACTCCCCAGTCTTTTCGCTCCATCCACGACCATTTTAAACTGTAGTAATTAATCGGTTTTACTACTCCGCTGTCGTCGGGTTTTTGACCGGAATGTTTGACAAATTCGGGGATAAAAATTCCGGTTGCTGGCTCTACGCCGCGCGATTGAACTGATGCGACTAAACGGTTAAAATCGTTCAAGCTGCGGTTTTTGATGTAGGTCACCATCACAACTCCTTGGGGCAGTTCGCCTGTTTCTGCGACGAACCAAAGTTGACCCCAAAGTGTGTGGGAAGTTTGACCGAGGGAACCGAAGAATTTGGCAAATTTGAGGATGGTGATCGAACACTTGGAACCGTAGTCTGTGTCGCCGATCGCCCATTGGCCGCTTTGGCAGTTGTTGCGAACTGCGATCGGGATTTCTGGTACTAGCAAAGCATTGCTCGGTTTGGCTCCAAATACTGAAAATGTAGGTCTTTCTTTTGTAGTAGTCATTGTTCGTTTTTCCTTGGTTATTTATTTGCTGGTAATTGGTAATGGGTAATTGGTAATGGGGAATTGGTAATGGGTAAGTCACAAAAATCTAATTATTTCTCTTCCCTCTTTCCTCTTCCTTCTTCCTTCTTCCCTCTTCCTTCTTCCTTCGATTGATTACCGAATAAGATGTGTTGTCGCTTTTGGTTCTGGATATGTGTATTCAAGCATCGCCTCTTGTTGAGCTTGAATAATTCGCAGCGCGGTGAGCAAATGCTCTAACGTTTCTAAGTGCGCTGGGGTGAAGTGGATGCTGAAGCCTTCGCCATCCCGTGCGTAGCCCGGACAAACCAGTGAGGCCGAGCTTTGTTCTTCGTGGGTGGCGATGTATAGCCAGTCATCGTCTTCGAGCTTGTAATGCGTGTCTGTCCAGGTTCTCAGCATTTGCTATCTGTTCCTCCTTAATTTGCTGCGTACAAGCGTTTTGACGCCCAGCGCCGATCGCTCCTCTAAAGTTAATGGTGCTATATCTAGTGTTTTGTCTGGGATATTTTGCACCCTCAACCATACCTGTGCGGTTAAGTTGGTTGATTAAACCGTCAACTAAACCTATGGTAGCCTGTGTTGATTTTCCCGTCAAGTATTTTGTTGAACTTTTCATCAAAACAGGCTAGAATGCCTGTCAGGAGGCGAAAAACCGTGGAACAAACATTTGGAAGACTGATCCGTCAAGCTCGCAAGGACAAAGCTTACTCACAACGTGAGCTAGCGGGTATGTTAAGTGTGGATTTTACTTATTTGTCGAAGCTGGAGAACGATCGCGCCGATTATGCGCCAAAAGAGGAGGTAATCCGAGCATTAGCGCGGAATCTCGATATCAACGAAGAGGAATTGATTTTTCTGGCGGGGAGACTGCCTCAGCAGTACGAAGCGCTGCTGAAGCAGAATCCGAAGGAAATGCAGGCTCTTTTCCGGCGGATGCAAGAAAATCCAGATTGGCTCAAACAATCTTTTGAAGCGTAACAGAGGCCTATCACAGTGAGTATTTTTAAACCGTATTGCTTCTATCCCAAAGAATCGATCGAGCGTTTGGCTTCGGACATCCTGATGCAGATGCAGAAAACGCAAAATTTTGCTCCGAAATGGCCTTTTGAAGCGACAACGGTGGCTGATTTCCTGGATTTGGGCGTAGTCTGGGACTGCATTGAGCCCGATGAGGAAGGTGCGATCGCCGCCAGGATTTTACCCCAGCAGCGGTTAATCGAAATCAACGAATTGATTCTCGAAAAACCGCCGGGGTTCATCGAATCGACGATCGCCCACGAAATCGGCCACTGGGTGCTGCACGTCAATCAAGACGAAGCAGACGGAACTGTGAAACAGTTGGAACTCAACCTGGGCGATACAGAAAAAACCGCCCAGGATGTCGAGGAACCGTTTGTGTGTCGGGGCGCGGGTGCGGATAATAAGGTTTTGTCGATCGAATGGCAAGCGCAATATTTCGCAAGCTGCTTGTTAATGCCCCGATGTATTTTGGAAGATAAAAGACAGGGACGGGATTTAACAAAGTGGTCGCATTTATACAAAATGAGAGATGAATTGGGAGTGAGCATTTCCAATTTGACAAACCGCTTGCAAGAGTTTGGCTGGATTTACATTCCCAAGGGAACCCGCGAAATTTATGCCGGGAAAGAGGCAGCAAACGGTCAGCAGCGGTTGTTCGGATAAAGTACGATGGGATTTGAGAGTTTATTTCAAATCTCTATCATCTTTTGAGGGTGTGAGGAATGACGGAAACAGATTTAGAGAATACTGAAGAAGAGCGAAACTGGAGACAAGACAAGCTGCTAACTATTGATGAGATTGAGAGGCTTCAAAAAGGGGGTGAAAATATTCATCTACTCAAAGGTAAACGCAATGCTTCAAAAAGAGACCTCTACAAAGACACAGAAGGAAATATTTATGTTAAACCTAAAGGTGGTATTGGAACAGGTGAATTCACTGATTTGAATATTAATGATTTTTAATTAATCAAAGAGGAGCGGGCAAATGGAGTCAGAAATTTACGCTTACTTTATGTTGACTGGAATGGAATTCGATCCCGACGAAGTGACTGCAAAGGTAAGCATCAATCCAACTGAAAGTTGGAGGAAAGGGGACTTAATTAGTGCCAGGGGTACTAGACGGCATAAAGAAAATGGTTGGAGTGTGTATTCTAAAATTGAAAAATCTGCCGACTTAGAAGAACACATTAATTCGGTTTTAGAACAGCTTCAGCCTGGGTGGAGTCCTTTGCGAGAGTTATGCAAGTTTTATGCTGCGGAGATTGCTTGCGTCATTTATTACAGAAGTGGCAGTGTGCCAGCGATTCATTTTGATAAAAGTATCGTTGAAAAGGTACATCAATTGAATGCGGAAATTGATGTAGATTTTTATATTTTGGCAGAACAGACTGCCTCGGATGAAGCAGTAGCAGCATGAGGGGCATAGTGTTGTTGTGTTAAGAGCGATCGCCCTTCTGGGTTCCTTGCTTCCTACTGTGGTACAGTATGAATGAAAAAAATCAGGGCTTACCAGAAAGAATTGGTTGAAAGCCCCAAGCCGGAGCGGGGAGAAATTAAAATTAGACTATTCATTACTCCAATCCTCTTCCTTCTAGGTAGAGGTCGCTCTCAAACTGTCAACTGTCAACTGTCAACTGTCAACTGTCAACTGTTGAAGCATGGTGGCTAGAAACCGGGTTTCTACGATTTTTACGTTGAGTGACGAGAAATAGACGAAGAAACCCGGTTTAGTAAAGTCAGCGCGCGCAACTCATAAACAAATATACTGTGCAAATTATGCAGACAAATATCAGTCTGATTCTCGAAGCTTGTCAAGAGTTAAATATCAGTTATGAAATCCTCGCACCAAACCAAAACTTAGTTAGAATCAAACTGAACGGTCAAGACTATTATTTTGTCAATTTCAGTATGCCGTTTAACAACGAGCAAATCGTACACATATTTAAAGACAAAGAATATACCTATCACTTGCTAAAAGGCAAGATTCAAACTCCTCACACCCTAGGATTTCTCTCGCCTTTTTGCGAGGAGAAGTATCACAAATATTTAGAGTTTAAAGATTGTGCAGAAATTGCAGCCGAAGTTGGCAAAACATTTTCGCTACCCGTGATTGTGAAAAGAAATCGCGGTTCGGCGGGAAACAATGTATTGCTTTGTGAAACGAAAGAGCAAGTTCAAGCAGCGATTGAACTTGTATTTAATGTCAATAGCAAAGATTATGACTATGTTTGTCTAGCTCAAGAGTACATTGATATCCGACACGAATATCGGGCGGTTTTTTTCAATCACAAGCTGGTTTTGCTGTATGAAAAAGATAAATCAGACGCTAAATTTGCGGGGAATTTAAGCCCGCTGCACTGGGAGGGTGCAAAAGCTAAGCATATTACCGACTCAGAGATTATTTCGGAAATTGAAAATTTTGTTCGCCCTGTTTTTGAAGAGATTCGGATTAATTATGGTGGGTTTGATATTGCGCTAGATACAAATGGGAAATATTGGTTAATTGAAATTAATTCAAGTCCTAATTTTGAGATTTTTGTGAGAGATAATCATCGCCGGATTGCTGTAAAGATGTTTAAAGATATGTTGGAGAGCTTGACTATTAATCAAAAGCCGTAAATGTTCGATTTTAGAGATGCGCTACAATTAACTAAATCCAACAATTACACAAGAAAACATAATGACAGGACAAGTATTAGAAGTAGAGGGTACGTGGGAAGAGATTGTAGCCCTATCCGAAAAATTTGCTGGACGCAGAGTTCGCATCATCCTTCTTGCTGACGAAGACGAAGCAGCACTCGCATCTCCACAAGAAAGCTTTCGGCAAGCATGGCTGGAAATAAAGACAGGAAAAACTAGACCTGTATCGGAACTATGGGAAGGTATTGATGCAGCGATCGAGATGATGGAGTCTCTGCCAGAAAATTTACAGCAGCAAGTAGCAGAATACTTGAAAGAGTATATCGCACAATTAAAAGATGAGCTTCAATGGGACGAATCTTTCGAGAAAACGCAACCGCAACTTGTGGCTGCTGCTCAACAAGCCAAACAAGAAATTGTTCTTGGCGACGAAACGTTGAAGTCAGCAGAAGAGTGTTTTCGTCAAGGATGGCACGAAGCAATGACAGGGCAGACTGTATCGCTTTCTGAACTGTGGGATGGAATTGATGCAGAATAATCCTCCTTTAAGGCAGATTATACCCACGCGAGAATTCCAACGCGACTTACGCGCTCTTTCTAAAAAGTACCGCCATATCCGATCGGATGTTCAGCCAATTATTGAAAAACTGCAAGCTGGAGAGTTGCTGGGAGTTCCGATACCTGGGATTGGTTACGAAATATTTAAGGTGCGTGTTAAAAACAGCGATGTTCAAAAAGGAAAAAGCGGTGGATATAGATTCATTTACTACCTTCAAACAATGACGATCGTTATCTTGATTGCCATTTATTCAAAATCAGAACAATCAGATATTGCCGCCGATCGAGTTTTAGCAATTATCAGCGAATTTAACGAGTTGATTGAAGACGCAGGAGAAACGACAGAAGAAATACAAGATAAGGACTAAAGTCCTCACTACAAACCTTAGATTACATCCTCTCCAACACTTGAATCCCTAACAATCCTAATCCTAACTTCAAAGTCCGTGCCGTCAAATCGCACAAAATTAACCGCGAAGTCCGTAACGGTTCCTCCGCTTTCAACACCGGACATTGCTCAAAGAATTGATTAAACTTTTGACTTAATTCAAACAAATACTGACAGATTCGATTCGGCAACAAATCGCCGCCAACAGCATTTACAACTTCATTCAACTGCAATAAATGCTTGGCTAAAACTAACTCCGCATCCGACTCCAAAATTACTTTTGCACTAGCATCTAAGTTGTCAAAATTAATCTCACCTTTGCGACGAATTCCCTGCACGCGCACGTAAGCATACAGCATATAAGGTGCGGTGTTTCCTTGCAATGCGAGCATTTTGTCGTAACTAAATACATAGTTGCTCGCCCGGTTTTGACTTAAATCGGCGTACTTAACGGCGCTCAAACCAACTACGTGAGATACGTTGGCTATAAACTCTTCTGTCTCCTGTCTTTCTTCTGTGACTAATCTCTCTTCTAAATCTTGGCGCGTGCGGACGATCGCCTCATCGAGCAAATCTTGCAACCGCACTGCCTCCCCAGAACGAGTTTTCAATCTTTTGCCGTCTTCTCCTAATACCAAACCGAAGGGAATGTGCACAATCTCAACATCTTCGGGAATCCAATTGGCTTTTCTGGCGACTGCAAATACTTGGGCGAAATGGTTGGATTGTCCGGAATCTGTGACGTAAATTATGCGCTTTGCTTTGTCGTTTTCGATGCGGTAGCGGATGGCAGCTAAGTCTGTTGTGGCGTAGTTGTAGCCGCCGTCGGTTTTTTGGACGATTAGCGGTAATGGTTCGCCTTCTTTGTTGGTGAATCCGTCTACAAATACGCATTTGGCGCCGTCACTTTCTACTAGCAAACCGAGATTGGTTAAATCTTCGACTACTCCGGGCAATAATGGATTGTAAAATGATTCGCCGCGTTCGGTTAATTTGATGTCGAGCAAATCGTAGATTACTTGGAATTCGCGGCGGGATTGATCGCATAGCAATTTCCAGGCGCGTCTGGTGTCTTCGGCGCCGGCTTGCAGTTTTACGACTTCTTGTCTCGCGGTTTCTTTGAAGATTTCGTCTGCGTCGAAGCGCTGTTTTGCTTGGCGGTAAAATGCAACTAAATCGCCTAAATCTAGGGCGTCAGCAGTTGTTAATGCTTCGGGGTGTACTTCGCGCAGGTAGGCGATTAGCATCCCGAATTGGGTGCCCCAGTCGCCGATGTGGTTGATTCTGATTACGTCGTGGCCTTGAAATTCGAGGGTGCGGGCGATCGCATCTCCGATGATTGTCGATCGCAAATGTCCGACGTGCATTTCTTTGGCGATATTCGGGCTCGAAAAGTCGATCGCGATTCTCTGAGGCGTTTGAGTCGGTGAAATCCCCAAACGGGTGTCGGCGGCGATCGCGCTTATCTGCGCTTCCAAATAAGCCGGTTTCAGCTTCAAATTGATAAAACCCGGGCCGGCGATTTCTGGGGTTTCGCAGATGTCGGCAATATCTAGATTTTCGACGATCGTAGAGGCGATCGCCCGCGGTGGCTTGCCTAACTTTTTGCCCAAACTCATCGCCGCGTTGCACTGAAAATCCCCAAACTTGGGATTATTCGCAGGCGCTAGCATCAGATCCGTATCGGCATAACTCTCGCCGAATGCGGAGGTGAAGGCTTTTTCAAATCTTGTTTTTAACTGTTGGGCGATCGAGTTCATCTTTTATATTTTGATTGGATACGGGTTGATTGGCATCTCCTTAAACTTGTTCAGCCTGCTAGATTATAAAATTGTCTAAACTTTCTATAATAGCACAAAATTATTTTGCAAGAGGTCTATTAAGCACTTTGTGTCAATAATAATCTTACAACTCAGGCAATTTCCCTCTCCCCCTCTTTCCCTCTCCCCCTCTTTCCCGATTCCCAATAAAATTTTGTGTGCTTAGGTTTGAGCTGCTGGTGCAGTCGAAATCACTGACCGCATTAACACATAGTACATTTTATCACAGTTGCGATCGCTACACAAAGCAAAAAAGATCACATCTAGTCAACGATCGCGATCGCTAGATAATTTATTTAAATGAGTTACATTAACGTATGTTAATATTTTTTTAATGCTCCCGAAAATTCTACCCAAGGAAGTAGTTATGTTATCTCAACCTGTTTTTGGCGATCGTTCTCTGACCCAAGCCTTTTATCAAGCTGTAATCGATCGCTTCGATGACCCTCTGAGTCTTTCGACTCAAGCACTATTACGAGAGTGTACCCTCGGTTTCGCCCCTTGTCCCGAAGGAGTCAAAACCTTTTTCATTATCGCGCCGAGTCTGGATGCAGCCGAGCAACTAATTGGCAAAATGGACAACATTTTAGAGCGAGTTGCCGAACTCATGGCTGGAGTCGGACAAGTTGCCCTGTGCATCGTTCCCCCCGGCAGCGAGGCCGAGGAACAAGTAGATCTGCAAAACTTAGAAAAAGTTCCCCCCGATTGTCTCGCTTGCAAATTCTTTACAATTATGTGTGCTGATGCTGCGAGCGATCGGTAAAATTGACACTTAGCAACCAGCAACTTGCTGTGTTGCGCCGAACCTGTGCCAGTACCGGCGCGGGAGACATTGCCTACTTAGTAACAATCCCTGGAATCATCAGGGCAAAGCGTGCAGGTAATTCGATCGAAAGCAAGGTTGCACTCGCTATCAAAGATTGTTCAACAAGCAGGCACAATTAACATACCTTCATGCCCGCTTATCAGTCGATCTGATTTTTACCTGCCGGCTCAAGCAGCCGTGCATCTACTTTTTAGCTCCCCAATCAAAGCCGCCAAAAAGCCGCACTAACTTTCCTCGGTGTCTCGCTTCAAAAGATAGCAAACAGTTGACAGTTGACAGTTGACAGTTGACAGTTGACAGTTGTTAGCTGTTAGTTAGTTGGTAGGGGCGGTGGATGGTGCAGGCCCGCCGTCTTAGTCATCAGTCATCAGGAAGAAGGAAGTTCATCCGAACTTGCAATGTACGGAATGTAACGGATTTAAAAGTCAAGGAAGAGAGAAGAAGGCTTGCTTCGGCTACGCGATCGCGTCAAAAGAAGGAAGAGGTTCGAGGGCAGAAGATATACACAGCAAGCTTTTTAACAAGAGATCTTTTAGGTTGAATTAGGTGCATTTACTGCTCGTTGCAAAAGAGAGTTTTGCTTGACATTCATTAAGTTTGCAGCGAGCAGAAATATTGGAAAAAATAGATAGTTAGTAGTTAGTAGGGATCCGTAGGGGCGAAGCATGACCGCAGAAAATATGGGATGATAACTAATAATTTATATGCGGTCATGCTTCGCCCTCTTCAAAAGTGAGATGCACCCCATCAGTCCCAAGTTTTGACACAATTTAAACACAGAGAAACTGACGCAGTTTACCAAGAAGAATGGGTTTAAAGCCTCCTCCTTAAGCAGGGGGAAATAAAACAAAATTATTTACTGCTTCAATACTCGGACTTCTAGGTAGAGGTCGATCTCAAACTGTCAACTGTCAACTGTCAACTGTCAACTGTTGAAGGGGATATATAGTGCGATCGCATCCCAGGCTCATAGAATTTGTTAAAAATTTAAGTTGAAAAATTGAATTATTAAATTTTATGCCTAGCATTGGCGATAAAATCTAAGATTGCAATTCTCAAATCTCCAATCAAGCCATCATGGTAAAACTGACACCGAACCCTAGCTTTAGTTTAACGATTCGCGTTGCTCTGCCGAACCAGCCGGGAATGCTAGCAAGCGTCACCAGTGCGATCGGATCTGTGGGCGGCAACTTCGGGCAAATCGACTTGATCGAGCAAACCCGCGCCACTACAGTGCGCGATATCACCGTCGATGCTTACAGCACCGAGCACAGCGAAGAAATAGTCCAAGCAGTGAAAGCGCTAGCGGATATCAAAGTGATCGACGTGTACGATCGCACTTTCAACCTGCACCGCGGCGGTAAAATCAGCGTAGAAAGCAAAATTTCCCTCAAACGCCAGTCAGATTTGGCAATGGCCTACACTCCAGGAGTCGCTCGCATCTGTACTGCGATCGCCAATGACCCCCAACAAGTTTACAACCTGACTATCAAACAAAATACTGTTGCCATTGTTACCGACGGTAGCGCAGTTTTGGGACTGGGAAACTTGGGGCCCGAAGCCGCCCTGCCAGTCATGGAAGGCAAAGCCATGCTATTTAAAGAATTTGCCGGAATTGACGCCTTTCCTATCTGTTTGAATACCCAAGATACTGACGAAATTATTCGCACAGTGCAGAATATCGCCCCGGTTTTTGGTGGTGTTAACCTCGAAGATATTTCTTCACCTCGCTGCTTTGAAATTGAAGCAAGATTGCGGGAAACCTTAAATATTCCGATTTTTCACGACGATCAACACGGAACTGCGATTGTTAGTTTGGCAGCATTAATTAATGCCTTGAAACTCGTCAAAAAAACAATGGCAGAAGTGTGTATCGTAATTAACGGCGCCGGTGCGGCCGGAGTCGCGATCGCCCGTTTGCTGCGGAAAGCAGGTGCCGAAAACATCATCATGTGCGACTCCAAAGGCGTCCTTTCCAAAGATCGCACGGATATGAACCCAGAAAAACTGGAATTTGCTGTAGCTTCGAGCGGTACTTTGGAAGATGCGATCGCCGGTGCGGATGTATTTTTAGGTGTCAGCGCCCCTGGCGTGCTCACGCGATCGATGGTGCGATCGATGGCCGAGAATCCGATCGTTTTTGCCATGGCAAATCCCATTCCCGAAATTCAGCCAGAATTAATTATGGAGGATGCGGCGATTATTGCTACCGGACGCAGCGATTACCCGAATCAAATTAACAATGTTTTGGCGTTTCCGGGGATATTTCGAGGTGCTTTGGACTGCAAAGCTCGCACGATTACGACCAGTATGTATCTAGGTGCAGCTTACGCGATCGCCTCTTTAGTCAGTCCTTCACAGCTTGACAAAGAACACATTATACCCTCAGTTTTTGACGAGCGAGTTGCCATTGCTGTCGCCGGTGCAGTGCAGTTGGCCGCCCGATCCGAAGGTATCGCCCGCGATTAACAGAAGGAACAGTTGACAGTTGACAGTTGACAGTTGACAGTTGACAGTTGACTCCGAAAGCAGGAAAGCAGTTGACAGTCGAGAATAGTTGACAGTTGAGGGAGAAAAGAGGGAAGAGGGAAGAAGGAAGGGGGAAGATGCCATGTATAAATTCATGGTCTTTGTAGCAGTGTTGTAATTCTTGTTTTGGGATTTTTCTGGTTTATTCTCATTCTCCGTTTCCTCCTTCCCGTTCATTCTTACTCCTTTTTTCTTCCCCATCCTCTCTTTGTCCCTCTCTCCTCCCTCAGCGGATCGGCATTAAATTCCGTACACTGCTAGTTGCCGAACTTCCCTCGAACCTCGAACCTTTAACCTCTTCCTTCTGCCCCCGAACCTCAACATCTATCCCTTACCAGAAATCATTGGTTGAAAGCCTCTCCGTTTTAGGGATAAATTAAAATCAGACGATTCATTACTCCAATCCTCGGACTTCCAGGTAGAAGTTGCCCTCAAGCGGTCAACTGTCAACTGTCAACTGTCAACTGTCAACTGAATGAAATCCGTTATACAATCCGTTGCCGAACTTCCTTCTTCCTGCTTTTTTGCTGAGTGATAAAAATCACACCAATAAACCAGATAATCGACATAATAAAGATATAATTAATTATCCCAAGCCCAGCTAGGTCAGATGCAAAGCCAGTTAGGAGAAGAGCGCAGCAACAGCAAATTATTAGAACCGTCCCCGCTCGGGCTGGCATTGTGCCGGACGGACGGGACTTTTCTTGACGTAAATCCAGCTTTTGCGAATATTATTGGTCGGACAGTTGTAGAAACTCTCAACCTCAACTACTGGGAAATTGTGCAAACACAGTGTACTGCCAGAGACAAGTATCTAGAAATTCCAACCAAAAATAGGTGCGCGGGCACGTGTGCAGCAGCATACAAACATAAAAACAACCATCTCGTACCCGTGCGAGTGTCGGAGCGGGCAATTGAAACAGACGGAGAGTGGGCGATTTGGTTGAGTGCTGAACAAGTTGTTAATTGGGAGCCTGAAAATAGCGAGCTGCTGGAATCAGCGCCGCCGCACTGCAATTGTCATCTAGAAAAATTGCTGGAAAACCAGAATACTGAGTTGGCAAAAACTCACGAACTACTCCAAGAAAAAATCGCCGAACTCGAACTTGCAAAATCGCAACTGCAACTCCAAAATCAGATTTTAGAGCAAATTCGCGAAGCCGTAATTTGCACGGATGCTGGCGGCTCAATCACCAGTTGGAATAAACAGGCTCAAAGACTCTACGGATATGAGAATAGTGAAGTAATCGGTCAAAATATTGCTCTACTTTATCTGCAAGAACAGCGAGAATTACTATCTATATTAGTGGCTCAACAGCTAGAAGAAACAGGCGAGTCGGATCTAGAGATTACCATGCAGCGCAAGTCTGGAGAAAATTTTTACTCGCACTTGTCACTTTCTCTGTTAAAAGACGTTCGTGGCGAAATTATTGGAAGTGTCGGCTGCATCAGAGACATTAGCGATCGCAAAAAAATAGAACAAGAATTAGCACAGAGACAAGCACTATTTGATTCCTTTTTGCAGGAGGCACCCGCAGGATTTTGCATTTTTGATTCCCAACTTCGGTACGTGCAAATTAATCAATTTCTAGCCGAAATAAATAGCCTGAGTCCTGCTGAACACATTGGCAAGACTTTACGCGAAATATTGCCGGAAATCGCTCCAATGGTAGAGCCTTTATACGAACAAATATTGAGAACCAAGCAACCTCTAATTAACATGGAAATGAGCGCTGAGAATCCCAGAAATCCGGGGATTATGCGACACATGACAGCTTCTTATTTTCCTCTACTCGACAAAGACGGTGAGGCGATCGGCATGGGTGCACTGGTTATTGACATTAGCGATCGCAAACAAGCAGAAGCAGCCCTCCAAAAAAGCGAACAGCTCTACCGCACTATGGCAAGCAACATTCCCAACAGTGCGGTGATGCTGTTCGATCGCGAAATGCGCTTTACCCTGGTAGAAGGCACAGAATTAGCAGGAGTGGGGCTTTCTAAAGAGTTAATGGAAGGCAAGACAATCTGGGAAGTATTCCAGCCGGATTTTTGCGCTGCTGTCGAGCCAAATTATCTGGCGGCCCTGGCTGGAGAAACAGTTGTTACAGAATTTACCTATGGCGATCGCATTTACCTCGCTTATACTTTGCCAGTCAGAAACGAACGGCAAGAAATCACCGGCGGATTGCTAATGACTCAAAACATTACGGCTCGCCAATTAGCAGAAGAAGCCCTCAGAGAAAGCGAAGAAAAATATCGCTGCATTGTCGAAACAGCCGATGAAGGCATTTGGATGATCGATGCGGAGGGTAAAACTACTTTTGTTAACCAAAAAATGGCTGATATGCTAGGCTGCACCGCAGAGGATGCGATCGGGCAGTCACTATTTGCTTTCATGGATGCAGAAGGCATCGCGATCGCCCAAGCCAATCTCAACCGCCGCAGTCAAGGAATTCGCGAACAGCACGATTTTAAGTTCCTGCGCCGAGACGGGAGCGAGTTGTGGGCGATGCTTTCTACTAATCCATTGCCAGACAAAGAAGGGCGCTATATCGGCGCTTTGGCAATGGTTGCCGACATTACCGATCGCAAGCAAACAGAAGCCGCATTACAGCAGTCAGAAGCCAAATTTCGATTACTTTACGAATCAACCAGCTTGGCTGTTTTAATGTTAGATGAAAACGGTATCCGCAATGTCAACAACGCCACCATAGAACTATTTGGAGCCACTAGCCAAGGGCAGTTTGTCGGCAAGAATCCAGGCGAATTGTCGCCTCCTTTCCAACCCAACGGCAGAGACTCTTTGAGCATGGCGAATGAGATGATGGCGATCGCCTTTGAATGTGGTAATCACCGTTTTGATTGGGTTCACCAGCGTTTAGACGGTACGAATTTTCCCGCAGAAGTCGTGCTGACAGTCATCGAAGTTGGAAATGAAAGCGTTATTCAAGCAGTCGTCCAAGATTTAACCGATCGCTTCCTTGCAGAAGAAACATTAGTGCGATCGGAACAAGCCCTCAGACAGCAAGCTCAGAGAGAACAACTACTCAATCAAATAGCCAACCAAATTCGCATTTCTTTAGATTTAGACACAATTTTAGCAACCGCCGTTCAAGAAATTCACAATCTCATGCAGCCAGATTGGTGCATCTTCACTTGGTACCGTCCCAACAGCAATCCTCCGGTTTGGAATATAGTCTGCGAAGCCAAAAATGTAGCTTTGCCAAGTTTCCTAGGTACTTATGTTGTAGAGGACACATCTAGTGCAGGAGTAGAACAAATTTTGCGCCGAGAAATTCTGCAAGTTGATGATGTTAGCACTTTTGACAATGTAGAATTGCGCCAAGCTTTCCAGGCAATAGAAGTTAACTCAGTGCTGTCGCTACCAATTCACACTGCTTCCGGCGATATTGGGGCGATTACGTGCTATCAGGCTTTGTATGTGCGACATTGGAGCGACTCAGAAGTCGAACTGATGCAAGCGGTGATTGCTCAAATTGCGATCGCGATCGACCACGCAAAATTGTACACCCAAACCCGCACAACCGCTCGATTAGCTCAAGCTCAAACTCAACAGCTAGAACAAACTTTACACCAACTTCAACGCACCCAAACTCAATTAATTCAAAGTGAAAAAATGTCTAGTTTGGGACAATTAGTAGCAGGTGTCGCCCACGAAATCAACAACCCAGTTAACTTTATCTACGGTAATCTCAGCTACGTCAGCGAATACACTCAAAACTTGCTAAAAATGCTGCAATTTTACCAGCGTGAATACCCCGAGCCTAGTGCAGCAATTTTAAATGCCAGAGAATCCTTGGAAATTGATTATATTTTTGAAGATTTACCAAAAATTGTCACATCTATGAAAGTCGGAGCCGATCGCATCCGCGACATAGTTTTGAGCCTGCGGACTTTCTCAAGATTGGACGAAGCCGAAATGAAGCAAGTTGACATTCACGAAGGCATAGAAAGCACGCTGATGATTTTGCAAAATCGCCTAAAGAATAAAGCCGATCGCCCGCAAATTAATATTATTAAAGAATACGGTAACTTGCCTTTAGTTGAATGTTATCCCGGCCAGTTAAATCAAGTATTTATGAATTTGTTGAGCAATGCGATCGACGCATTGGAAATGGAGACAAATAAACCAGAATGCAAGGAAGGGAAGGATTTAGCAATTAGAATTCGCACCGAAGTAACCGACAATAACTGCGTAATGATGCGGATAGCTGACACAGGCCCCGGAATGAGCGAAAACGTGAAAAGGCGGTTGTTTGACCCATTTTTCACCACAAAACCCATCGGCAAAGGCACAGGCTTAGGATTGGCGATTTCGCACTCTATTGTCGTAGAAAAACACGGAGGCGAGCTGACCTGCAATTCTGTATTGGGAGAAGGTTCCGAATTTGCGATCGAGATTCCGCTGCGGCAAAAAAGAAATTAGTTATTGGTTATTGGTTATTGGTTATTGGTTATTGGTTATTGGTTATTGGTTATTGGTTATTCGTAGGGTGCGTCAGTTAGGGATTCAAATAGCACAGAAAATGGGAGCATCTCAGTTTTGCAAGAAGCATTTTTTCTTGTAGTGCGAGCGTCCCCGCTCGCGTGCTTGTAAGCACGCGAGCGGGGACAGCACTGTAAATACAAAACTGAGATGCTCCCCAGAAAATCCTGTAAGCTGACGCACCTTTCAACAAACTATGGTGCGTCAGCCACTAGCTTCTCAACATCACCAAATATCGCGCATACTGACGCACCCTACGACACTACGACAAACTACCCTTTACCACCAGACGCACACCGCCAGCGGGCGCCATTGTCAAACCGCGGCGTACTGGCAAAATCGGACGATTTTCTGCAAGTTCCAAAGAATATCGCGACAGCACTTTCGCCAAAACTAACTTCATTTCAAACATCGCAAATGCCGCGCCAATACAGCGACGGTTCCCTCCCCCAAACGGCAAATATTCGTAAGGTGAAAATTGCCTTTCTAGAAAACGTTCTGGTTTAAAACGATTTGGTTCGGGGTAAAGATCCTCTCGGTGATGAACCAAATAAATGCAGGTAGAAAGCATCACTCCTTGAGGAATATCATAACCCATTAACTGCATCGGAGCTTGCGGAACGCGCGGAAATGCAAAAAATACGATCGGATAAATTCGCAGCGTTTCCGAACAGACAGCATTCAAATACGGCAGTTTAGCAATTTCCATCCCATCGCAATTGTCAACATCAATAGAAGAGAGTTCTTGCAGCAGTTTTTCGCGAACTTCCGGGAGATAGTGAATCCAATACAAAGCCCAGGCTAAAGCTGTGGCGGTAGTTTCGTGTCCCGCGAATAACATTGTCATTAATTCATCGCGCAATTCAACATCGCTCATCGGCTCTCCGGCTTCGTCGCGGGCTGAAACCAACAAGCTGAGGATGTCTTCGCCCAAGGGTTGAGATTGAGTTTTGCGATCGCGAATTTCTTGATAAAGCAGTTCATCCAAACGCTGTCTCTGCCGCAAAAACCGTCCCCAAGGACTCCAAGCGCCCAAATCTTTTTGCAGTGACTTTACCAGCAAAAAGGTAGCATTTAATGGATTACTAAACACGCTGAACATATCAACCATTAATTGGTGAATTTGTTGGTAGCGTTCTCCTTCGCTCAGCCCAAAAACTGCGTGCAAAATCACATCCAAAGAAATGTTTTGCATGGTTGCTTGGGCGACGAAAGTATTACCAGGAGTCCAAGTATTAATTGCTTTTTCGGTGATGTCGCGGATGATTTCTCCGTAAGCTTTCATACGTTCACCGTGCAAAGGTGGCATTAAAAGCTTGCGCTGCTGCAAATGTTGATCGCCATCTAACAACAATAAGGAATTGGGGCCTACCAAAGGTAACGTTACTTGGTTTCCCGTACCAGATTCAAAGAATTTACTATCCGCTGTGAAAATTTCTTGAATTGCTTGAGGATTGCTAATAACTACCTGGGGCGGAAAGTTGCTGAATTGGGTGGTGAAAATGTCGCCGTATGTCTTATAATTTTTCTCTAAATAATAGAGGGGATTTAAAATCCCCCGGACTGTCTGAACAAATCTCCCCTGTTTAGGGCCGTCTAGCAATTTGTTGCTAGTGTTATTTTGAGATTGAGAATTTTCTGTGAGGATAGTCATTGGTTTTTATCCTGCTTTTGTTGTTTCAGATGACTGAAAGCATTATTACTATTTCCAAGCGATCGCGAATCTCTATTCTAGCTTGTTGACGCCGAGAGATTTTACGTAAACCCGATCGCACCTTGCTGTTTCCACACCCGTTGTCGGTAGATATCCGCTAGTTTCGTACATTTTCACAGCTTCTTTGAGAACGCTAGCTGTTTCGATCCAGATTTCATCAAAGCCGCGAGCCATTATTTTACTTTCCAATTCTTGCAGTAAAAATTTCCCCAAACCTTGTCCCCTTGCTGCTGGCAAAATATACATTTTGCGAATTTCCACAGCATTCTTCCCGCGCTCGATGGGATAGTAAGCCGCCGTACCGACTATTTGATCGTGCTTTTCAACTACCCAAAATTCCCCGCCCTTCTTCTGATAGTGTAGTTCTACATCATAGACATCTCGATCTGCGCCATGAACTTCGCATTGTAAACCGTACTCTACCAAAACATTCTGAATTAAATGGAATGCCTCAGCCCGATCGCGCGTTTCCCACGAACGAATTAAAAAATCCCGATGTTGGGTTCTCATTAGTTGTTACTAATTATACTTATTTTTGGACTTTGGCAACTGTAATTTTACTGATAATTAGTGTTTTACAGTCTGGAAATGCACCCAACTTTTAACTATGAATTCTCGGTTCAGGATAAAGAGTTGCCAGCAACTCGCTCTCTATCAATGATAATTGCTCCAGCCGCTCAATAACAAGAGCGCGATCGAAATAAGTTGTTGCCAAAATCCAATATACCCCGTAATGGCGCGCTTCCGAAGCCATCAAACTGCGGTAAAACTTAGCTAATTCTGCGTCGGGACAGTGTTCGCCTAGCAGCCCCAACCGCTCGTGACTCCGCGCTTCAATCAAACCAGAAACCAACAAAGAATCCAAAAGTCTTTCCGGTTCCTGCTTGCGAATTTGGGCGGACAAACCCCCACCGTAGGGAGGCGCAGCCAAAGGGCCCAAAGCGATCCCGCGCTCTTCTAAGCGCTGGTTGACTTGCTCGAAATGCTCCAATTCTTCGCGGGCGATGGCGGTTAACATCCGCACCAATTTTTCCCGCGCTGGGTAGCGAAACATTAAATTTAACGCTACTCCGGCCGCTTTCCGCTCGCAGTGGGAATGATCTAATGAGATTGTATCCAAATGGGCGATCGCCTGTTCGATCCAAGCTGGCGAAGTCGGCTGTTTCAAAAACTTAATTGTTGGCAGTGTTGAACTCATATTATTTGACATTTTAGATGTGAGATTTTAGATCATTTCCGTTTAATTCGTCCTGGTATTCGATCGAGTTCTGTAGGGGCGGGTTCGCCGAAATATTAGATAAGTATCGACAAATTATATAAACCCGCCCCGCCCCTACGCCCGACGATGTAACCGGATTTGATTTGATATGATATCATGTCCGGTCGATCGTAATATCCGGTCGGGGCGGGTTTATTGGATTTAGGATTTGTGTTGAATATCAGGGTGAACCCGCCCCTACAACAATCACGATCTATTGACCAGATTTGATACGATCTAGTTTATTTTTGCCTCGGTAAGGATAGGCAACCGAGGACACTCTACTGTGCCGTTTTCCTACTTTTGGGAATTGACTTTGCCTAACTTTTCAAACACCGCATACATATCACCAGCAAACTTTTTCGGATTCCACAACGGCGACAAATTGGCTGAGTCTTTAGATTTCATCAACTGTGATTGAACTGCCTTTCTTAATTCACCATCTTTACCCAATTTTACACCCATATCCACATATTCAGCCCAAGACCAAGCCACACCAGTTTCAATTCCCAAAGCCTGCAAAAACGAATAACCCATTCTCGACAAAAACTGTTCTCCCGTGCGAGTCACCACCGGCAAATTAAACCACAAAGCCTCTAAAGTGTGAGTACCTCCATTGTAAGGATAAGAATCTAACAAAACATCGGCCAGCAAATAGACAATTCTGTGTTCTTCCTCCGTAGCAAACCTGGGCAAAAACTTAATTCTGTGCCGGCTAACTCCCTCAGCTTCACAAGCTTGATGGTACGCACCTTCAAATACGGCAGCATCGCCCAAAGCTTTGTGAATTAAAATACTGTTCGGCACTTGTTTGAGAATCGCAATTTGTGCTTTTACTAAGTCGGAATTGAATTTTCTGCCGGGAGTGACGCACAAGTAAACTATTTGATCTAAACCGATGCGATTCGACTTTCTCAACGCCACCGGATCGACTCCATACCTCTGAAAACCTGACACTGCGACAAAGGAATCCGGCATTCTAATTAGCTGCTCGTCATAATATTTTTCCCTACCTGCTGGGTGCGAATGCCAGTCGGTAAGAAAGTAATTTTCTGAGGATATGTAAGGGGCGTCAAATCCGAGCCAAGAGACACAAACTGGTGCGGGTTTTTGGTGAAGAATTTCAGCGTGAATTGGGACGCTGAGAGAATCTAAATCGACTAAAATATCCAATTCATCTTGCTGAATTTGGTTGATAATTTCTGCGGAATTGGCAAGTCCGTTTGGGTAAGTTTTGGGGAAAGTGAGTTTGCCCAAACTATCAAATTGCTGAGTGCGATCGTCAGGAGTAATTCTTTCGGAAGCGTACAGATATAAATTGGGTGTGAACTCGGACAATTCGCGAATGATGTCAGCGCTGCACCAACCTACAGAATGACGGCTGAAGTGATTGGACAAAAACCCAATTTTTAATTTGCTGGCTGGGGATTGTGGTTTGAAACTGTAATTTGCGGGTTGAGAAAAATTAGGTTTGATACATTTTTCGATATACTTTTGGGCAATTAATCTGTAAAGTTTAGAGTTGGCTGCTAAGTCATCTCGCACGTAGGGCGTGCTGAATAAGAAGTTTGCATAAAGCGATTTAATTTCTACCGAGCTAGCCGTTTCTAAGTTTTGTTGCAAGTACGACTCTAACTCTAAAAATCGATCGCGCGCAATTTGATTCAATCCCGAGACTTGATAGGTGCTGACGTAGTAAATCGCCGTCATAATTGGATCGGTTTCGGCGCACATTTGGCTGTATTTGTGTACGGCTTGCCGCGCGGCTGCTAAATCGCTAGTATCTCGGAGGATGCCGCACAAATGTTGGTGGGCGGCAATAAAATCTGGTTTGATTTCTAGGGCTTTTTGCAGGTTGGGTATGGCTTCTTTTGCTTTGCCCTGGTGGCGCAAAATTATGCCAATTTGACAGTAGGCTTCGGGTAAATCGGGTTTAAATGCGATCGCCTGTTGCCATGCAGCCACAGCCTCGTCTAACTTCCCTTGCCGCGCTAATTTATCGCCTAAATTTATGTGAAAATCTACCTGAGCTAGATGGGGATTGAGTTCTAGGGCTTTTTGCTCGTAGGCTACGGCTGCATCCGACTGCCCTTGCTGCTTCAGTGCGCCTGCCAAATTCCAGTAAGCAGCAGCCAAAGTTGGTTTAAGTTCGATCGCCTTTTGGTAATTGACGATCGCCTCCACGAAATGCCCTTGTTTGTAGAGCATACTCCCCAAATTAGCATAAGCCTCAGCAAAATCGGGATTCAGGGCGATCGCCTCCGAATAAAACCGCATTGCTTCCTGAATCTGGCCGCTTGCTTGCTGCACATTGCCCATTGTCACGTAAGCCGCCGCCCAATTCGGTTGCAATTCCAGAGCTCGGCGACAAGCAGCCACGGCGGCTGCTAAATTGCCTTCAGAGTAATAAGTTTCTGCAACGACAGTCAGCGATGCAGCATCTTCTAATTGGGGTGTTTCGGATTGGTTGCGAAAATCGGAATTCATTTGGCGCCCTATCTGTGCTATCAAGTTAAAGGTTGAATTTAGATTATTTTGCAGAGTAGCAGTTTTATCGGAACTACGGGCGATCGTCACAGATAATTTATGAGCGAGAAGCAAGCGACACAGCGCCAACATCACATCAAGTGGAAACCAAACCTCCTGCTGGGGATACTCTTGTTAGCCTTAGCAATCCCCTTACCCTTTGCCCAAAAGACTCTCGCGCAAAAGCAGACAGCCGACTTTCGGCAGCGACTATTTCAAACAGCCCTTTATTTCACCCTATATTTTGAGGGCGGATTCAGCAATCACCCCGCAGATAAGGGCGGCAGAACCTATCGGGGCATCCTGCAAACGGAATACAACTCCTACCGCTACAGTCGCGGGCTGCCACCCCTCGACGTGACGCAGATGTCGGAAGCAGAGCTCATGGAAATTTATAAATATTACTGGGATTCGAGCCTGTCGGGTACGATGCAGCCTGCTTTGGCGATCGTCATGTTTGACACTGCTGTTAATTTTGGTATTAACAATTCTATTACATTTTTGCAGCAAGCTTTAGGATTGCCGCAAACTGGTGTTTTTGATGCGCGCACGAGGGATGCACTAAAATCTGCTAATAACAAAAATACGGCGCTGCAAATGATTAACGAACGGATTATTTACCGCTACAAACGAGTGCAAGAAGATCCGAGTCAAATGGCTTTTTTCCGGGGTTGGCTGAGTCGCGATTACAGTTTGTGGGGCTACGTAAACAAGATTAAGTAGTTGGGAATTGGGAATTGGGAATTGGGAATTGGGAATTGGGCATTGGGCATTGGGCATTAATAGCCGTTTCTCCCTCTCTTCAATTGTCCAATTCTTCCCTTCTTCCCTCTTCCTTATTCATTCTTCCATCGGAATTCCATCCGTTACATCCGTTACACAATCCGTTGCCGAACTTCCTTCTGCCTTTTTAATATTATCTCTCTCTTCTTCTCTGCGCTCTCTGCGGCCTCTGCGGTAAAATCATCCAGAAAAAATCGTAGTTGCGAGATTCCCCACTTCTTAAAAAAGTAGGGAATCTCAAAAATGAATCTACAGCAACACGAAATCCGATGCAGTAACCAAACTATTGAACCCAGTCACCGTTGCCAACACTTGATTATCTGCCGCTGATAAAATCGTTACCGCTGGCGCCGATTAAAGTAACGCTACGATCGGTACCGAGTCGATCGCACTTTGCTGTAGTTATAGAAGGAAGACAGCCCTTCGGCTTCGCTCTGGGTAAAAAGCTAACTAAGGATTTTTTTTAATTGGGTACAGTCAAAATTGCAACGTGCTAATTTGGGAATATATTCTCTATTTAAAACTTGTACTTGATACAATAATCGCAACTATGAATCATGTCAATTCATAAAAGTCATAACTTAAAGTCATAAAAGTCATATTTATAAAAATATATTTCAATCAGTAGACAAAGCTATCAAAGTTAAGTCAAATCATGTATAACAGAAACTTAAGCATAGAAAAATGCGTGACTCCCGTACAAATCACTTAAAATATGAAGCCTATGACGGTAGAAGAAGCAATAATTTTTTTGGACAACCTGGTATACCAACAAACAGAAAAAAACCTGAGTCGGTTGCAGCAGTCGATAATTAAAGGAGTTTTAACTGGTTTGACGTACCAAGAAATTCAGCAAAACGATCCGATCGCCCGCGGGTACACAGTGGGATACCTGGGGCGATATGTCGGCTACAAATTGTGGAAAGACCTCACCAAGGTATTGAAGCAAGCAGAAATTATTCGACCAGAAGAAAGAGTAGTCGGAGCAAATCTTTGGGACTGTATCATGAGATCTCTAGAAAAAGGCACAAAACCTGTTAAATCTGTCGATCCGATCTTGCAAAGGCTGCTGCGGATGCGTTACCGAATCCGAGAACACTTAGTCAGCACCGAGTACAGCGATACATATCTCGCTGAAGATGAAAATTTGCCCGATCGACCTTTGTGTCTCGTCAAGCGCCTGAAAAGCCAGTCAGAGAAAACCAGCAAGCTATTCGATCTAGAAACGCGAGTGTTATATCGCTTAGGCCAACACGATCGCATACCAGAATTGTTAGCTCGATTTGAAGAAGATGGATATTTTTATTTAGTCTATCAATTCATCGAAGGACAACCACTGTATCAAGAACTCATCGAAGGTCAACCCTGGAAAGAACATCAAGTTATTGCTTTGTTGAAAGATATCTTAGAAGTGCTAGTCTTCGTTCACAAAGAAAATGTAATTCACCGCGATTTGCACCCTCAAAACTTAATCAAGCGCTCACCAGATAACAAGATTGTATTAATTGACTTTGGGGCCGTCAAAGAAATTAATACCTCCCAAAATAGCAACGGTCAAACCAAATCGCGCGGCGGCGGCACTCATCAAGAATACATTCCTCCCGAACAAGCCATCGGCGCACCGAAATTTTGCAGCGACATTTATGCTGTTGGGATCATCGGGATTCAAGCCTTGACAGGGATGCGCCCGAAACAACTCAAAGTCGATAATTTAGGCAATCTTATTTGGCAGAAAAATGCAACCGTGACGCCGGAGCTTGCTAGCATTTTAGACCAGATGGTGCTGTACTCTTTCCCCCAGCGTTACCAGTCAGCAACCGAAGCTTTGGAAGCAGTTCAAAATTTGGTCTGTAGTCATTAGTCATTAGTTATTGGTTATTGGTTATTGGTTATTGGTTGTTAGTTATTAGTTATTGGTTATTGGTTATTAGTTATTGGTTATTTCGTGCTAATAACCAGTAACTAATAACCAGTAATATCGTTAATTACTTACTAACAACACACAACCGTTAACTAATTACTAGCAACAGTCAACAGTCAGCAGTCAGCAGTCAACAGTCAACAGTCATTAATGAAAGAAGGAAACCCAACACCGTTGATGTCAGATTTGATACCAAATCCGGCTTGAATATCCCCCTCTTGAGTCTGCGAAAGCGGACGAAAGTTTGTTTAGGATTGGTTTCAAGCGGACAGTTTTATCTTTTGTGAGGTTAGCGGAGCCAACTGATAGCAGAACACGAACCACAGCCACAGCAGCCGGTTGACAATCCGACTGCTATTTTTGTTGTTAGCGCCCTGCGGAGTCGATCGCACAATCCTTTACCATTACCCCTCGAATGAGTGAGTAAAAACACTCTGCCCGGAAGATGAATCGGGCGATCGCACTTTTTACCACCTCGCAGGAACAAGGAATAAGTAACAAACAATAAGGACAAATCCGAAAGAAAAAATAATTTTTTATTTTAACTAACAATCAAGAAAAATTATTGAATTCTGACCAATGCCTTATACATCAAAGCCTGTTACTTTAGTTGACACTCTATCTCAAGTTAGATAACATAGTTAGTATTATGTGCTATCTACGCAGTTTTAACAATATCTTAAGCAGCTTGGTATATCTGGCAACAATATAAGTAGAGTGTTTATTGTTACCTTCAACACCTAGAAACCCACATAATTTGAGGGAGCGAGAAATTGGAATTTTTTGAACGATCGCAAAAAGTGCAGCCGCCCTCAACCCCAATTGCAGCACTCCAGTCTTTTTCCAAAAAGGCTGGTATTGCAATAATCGCGATCGGCTGTACAGTCATGTTGGGTTGGATCTTCGACCTGCAACTCTTAAAGAGCATTTTTCCAGAACTCCCAAGCATGAAAGCGAACACAGCATTCTGCTTTATTTTGAGCGGATTGTCTCTATTTCTGCAACAGCGCAGGCGCGCCAAATTGACAACAATTCAAACTCAAAAAACAGATAAAGCTTTAATTGTTTCCAGTTCAATTTTAATTATATTAATCAGTCTATTCACCCTAATTCAATATAGCTCTAATTTAGACTTAGGCATCGACCAACTGCTATTTAAAGACAATTCTAACCTCACAAGTATCTCAGCACCGGGACGGATGGCGCCGAATACTGCCACTGCTTTTTTATTGCAGGGAACTGCCTTGCTGCTGCTGTCTCTACGCCGCCCCAAATACCTGCGGGTTCAAATCTTAAGCTGTTGTGCATTTTTAATTGCATATCTGGGTTTGATCGGCTACATCTACGGCAAACCTTTCTTTTACACAATTGGCTATACAGGAATGGCTTTGCACACCTCCGTAGCATTTATGTTACTGAGCCTGGGGCTTTTATTTGCTAGTCCAGAGCGAGGATTGATAGCAGTAATTGTGAGCGATCGCGCGGGCGGCATCATGGCAAGGCGGTTGTTGCCACAGGCGATGGTTATTCCGACTTTGGCTGGTTACTTCATCATCTCGGGAGAGCGGTTGCAAGCCTACTCCCCGGAGCTAGGAATATCGCTGTTAAGCATATTGAACGCGATCGTTTTTACTGTTCTGATTTGGCAGAATGCGAAAACTCTCTGCACCGCAGACCGAAGGCGCTATCGAACCCAACTGGGGCTGATCAAAGCTAAATCAGACTTAGAAAGTCAAGTTGAGAAACGGACTCTTGAACTCCAACTTGCTAACGAGCAATTGCAGCAGCAAATTCTCGATTCTCACACAACAGAGCAGGCGCTCCAAAAAAACTACAACCTGTTGCTCACAGTCATCAACAGTACGCCGACCGCCCTATTTGTCAAAGATATTCAGGGCTGCTACATGATGCTCAACGCTGCGGGAGCTAGCATCATTGGCAAGTCTTTTGACGACATTATCGGCCGAGATGACAGCGAGTTATTTCCTGCGGAAATTGCGGCCAATATTACCAAAACCGATCGCCAGATCGTGACAGCCGGAAAAACGCAAGTAATGGAAGAAGAATTGCCAGTTCAAGGAAAATTGCGGACATTTCTTTCGACAAAAAACGCTTACCGAGACGGGCAAGGAAAAATCAGCGGTATAGTTAGCATCGCGCGGGATATTACCGATCGCAAACAAGCCGAAGTCGCCAACAAAAGTCTGGCAGCAATTCTCGAAGCAACGCCGGATTTTGTAGGTATCTGCGATCTCGACGGGCACGCTGTTTACATGAACAAAGCAGGCAGAAAAATGGTGGGTATCGACGAAAACGAAGATATATCCAAAAAACAAGTTGGAGAATTCGCCGCAGCCTCAGCCCGCAGCACCTTCCAGCAAGCGATCGCCACCGCAATCTCAGGCGGTGTTTGGAGTGGAGAAACAGCCTTCGTGTCAGCCTCGGGAGTTGAAATTCCCGTCAGCCAAGTCATCATCTCCCACTCAGCACCAGACGGCCAACTCGCATATATTTCTACCATCGCCCGCGACATCAGCGATCGCTTCCAAGCCGAAACAGCCCTGCGTTTAAGCGAGCAAAGATACCGATCGCTGATCGCTGCTACCGCGCAACTCGTATGGATCACAGACGCACAAGGAAAGCCGATCGCGCCCACAGACTGGATGGCATATACAGGCCAAAGCTTGGAGGAAGCCACAAACAACTGGTTTTCGGCAATTCACCCAGACGATCGCGATCTCACGCTGCAAGCTTGGATGCGCGCAGTCGAAACCAAAAACCTCTATGAAGTCGAACACCGCTTGCGGGCGTCTGACGGCAGCTACAGGCACTTTTGGGTGCGCGCAGTCCCAGTTTTAGCAACAGACGGCAGCATTCGCGAATGGGTGGGCACGCACACGGATATTAGCGATCGCGTCCAAGTATTGGAAGCACTCAAGCAATCAGCAGCACAGTATCGATCGCAAGCAGCCCAGCTCGAAAAAGCTTTCCGCGACTTGCACGAAACCCAAGCGCAACTAATCCAAACCGAAAAAATCTCTTCACTCGGCCAGCTAGTCGCCGGAGTCGCCCACGAAATCAACAACCCGATTAACTTCATCTACGGCAACATCACCCACGCCAGCCAATACGCCAAAGACTTGCTAAATCTGCTCAACCTTTACCAGGAAAAATACCCAAATCCCGTCACGGAAATTGCTTTATCAGCCGAAGAGATAGAAATTGATTACTTAATAGAAGACTTTCCGAAGATTTTGGAATCAATGAAAGTAGGAGCCGATCGCATCCGCGACTTAGTTGTATCCTTGCGTAACTTTTCCCGACTCGACGAATCGCAGATGAAGCGAGTAGACATTCACGAAGGAATCGAAAGCACTTTAGTAATTTTGCAGCACAAGCTCAAAGCTAATGCAGTTCGTCCGGCGATCGAGATTATCAAAAACTACGGCAGCTTCTCCAAAGTCGAGTGCTATGCAGGTCAGCTCAATCAAGTATTTATGAATCTGTTAGCAAATGCGATCGATGCCCTCGAAGAATACAACAGCAAGCGTTCTCCAACAGAAATATATGCTAGCCCCAACACCATTGAGATTAAGACCAGTGCAAATTCAGACACAGTAACCATTCGGATTGCCGACAACGGGATGGGAATCAATCCTGAAGTTATGAGCCAATTGTTCGATCCATTTTTTACTACCAAACCCGTCGGCAAAGGCACTGGCTTAGGACTATCAATCAGCTATCAAATTATAGTTGAAAAACACCGAGGAAAATTGAAATGTGTTTCTGCACCCGGGAAAGGTGCAGAGTTTATCATAGAGATTCCTATTTCCCAGAATCTATCAGCCCAAGCAACGGAAAACATCAAGGAAAAGGAAATGGTGAGCAGTAATCAGTCATTAGTCATCAGTCATTAATTTCTGAGTGTCACGTAGTTGCGCTTCAGCGCTCTTAGGCACGTAGTTGCGCTTCAGCGCTCTTAGGTACGTAGTTGCGCTTCAGCGCTCCGAGGCACGTAGTTGCGCTTCAGCGCTCTTGGGGCTAAAGCCCAACAACATACCAACCAGGTACGTAGTTGCGCTTCAGCGCTCTTGGGGCTAAAGCCCAACTACATACCCAGTAATTGCGATCGCCACAGAAAACCCTCCGCAGTATTAAGCGACGCACCTTGCAAAATAGTCATCTCCCCGTCTCAGTCGATCGCCCAAAATCGAAATAATTCTTTACAATACAAGAGTAAATATAATTATTCACTTAAAAAAATCCCTTGAAAATGCCCATAAACCAACTTTCTGCAACAACAGCCTCCGCGCAAACCCAGGAATTAGACTTTGATATCGCGATCGTCGGAGGCGGCATAGTCGGCGCCACCTTAGCGTGCGCCCTCAAAGATTCAGGATTAAAAATAGCCATCATAGAAACCCAACTCCCCGCAGCAGCAGCAGCCAAAAAACAAGCCTATGCAATCACCCTGCTATCGGGAATGATCTTAGAAGGCCTCGGCGTGTGGGAACAAATCTTGCCGCAAATCACCACCTTCGAGCAAATTAGCCTCTGCGACGGCGACTATCCCGGTATCGTCGAATTCCACCGCCCGGATTTAGGAAATACTGGCAAATTACCCGTACCAAAAACAGCATTAGGTTATGTTGGCGAGCATCGAGTCATGCTGTCAGCTTTGCAAGAATCCTTAGCAAAAAACCCAAATTTTAGTTGGGTTTGTCCTGCGGAAGTAGTCGAGGTAAAATATTTAACTAATTGCGCCGAAATCCAAATCAAACAACAGGGCGAAACTCGCACAATTCGCACCAAATTATTAGTTGCTGCTGACGGTTCGCGATCGCGCATCCGCAGCGAAGCCAACATCGGCACCCACGGCTGGAAATACTGGCAATCCTGCGTTGCCATTACTATTAAAGCTGAAAAGCCGCACAACGATATTGCTTTTGAGCGCTTTTGGCCGAGCGGCCCGATGGGAGTCTTACCATTACCAGGGAACCGCTGTCAAGTAGTTTGGACAGCACCCCACGCGGAAGCAAAAGCTTTGCAGTCTATGGACGAAAAAGAGTTTTTAGCTTTGTTGGAACAGCGCACGGGCGGGCTTTTGGGGCGTTTGGAATTGGAGAGCGATCGCTTTTTGTTTCCTGTGCAGTTAATGCAGAGCGATCGATACGTATTGCCCAGACTAGCACTCATTGGCGACGCCGCCCACTGCTGCCATCCCGTGGGTGGACAGGGATTGAACATGGGTATTAGAGACGCAGGTGCGATCGGGCAAATCTTGCAGCAAGCCCACCAGAAAGGCGAAGACATCGGCGATTTGCGAGTATTAAAACGGTATCACAATTGGCGAAAAAAAGAAAACTTAATCGTGTTGGGATTTACCGATTTTCTCGATAGATTGTTTTCCAATACTTGGATGCCAATTGTAGCATTTCGTCGCTTCGGATTGTGGTGTTTGCGGACAATTCCGCCGGTGAGGTTTTTAGCATTGCGCTTGATGACAGGTTTGATGGGGCGGCCGCCAGAATTAGGACAAAACTAGGTTCTTTCATACATCCCCGTAGGGGCGGGTTCACCAACCATAATCGCCCAAAACAAACAATCTCAAAAACCCGCCCCCACCCAACGATAAATCATCATATAAATTTTGGTGATGCGATGTAAATTTCAGGTTGACGTGGGCGATCGGTGGTGTGGGGACGGGTTTATATAGATGGTTGGTAATTGTTAGATATTATTGGTGAACCCGCCCCTACAAAATATCGTATAATACCATCAAAGAAACCGGGGTTTTTCCTGGAACTTTGCAATTTTAAGAAGTTTGTCGCAAAAACGCGATAGAATGATCTACTCAGCTCAAACCCAGCCCTAACGGGAGTATAAAAACCATGCAACCCGAACAAGAACAAGAAATTCTCAACCTGCGCGATCGCCAATTAACGCCCAAACAAATTGCCCGAAAGTTAGGATTGAAAGCATCCGAAGTCAGTAGCTTTCTGATATCTCATGCAGAACAAACAGCCCTCGCTAGCGCCGAAAAAGGAGAGTTATTGCCCGTTGCTCAATGTCTCGTCGATGTAAATTTTGCGAAGGTATTGTTGGGCAATGAAACCTCTGAAATGAGCGGTTTGGGTTTAGTGATGGTTACCCGTTCCAAGGGCTACAATCGTTTTGTTGTAACCTCTTATTTGATCGACTACTGGTGTTTGGGAGTTAAGGATGCCATGCCGCCACGTAACTGCAACGATAGCCAATATAAAAATCTCGTTGAGAATGCTTACTCGCAGTTTCTGGGATACGAGGAGATTAGTTTAGAGCAAGCACAAGCTTTGGTTTGGGGCGCGATCGCCTATGCCAAAAAATTAGGCTTTGAACCGCATCGCGATTTCGAGCAGTCGAAGGCTCATTTAGGAGAATCAACCAGCGAAATCGGCTTGAATTTCGGTCGCAATGGAGAACCTTGTTATGTTGAAGGGCCTTACGATAATACAACGAAAATTATCAATACGCTTAAAAAGTCTGTGGGAGACGGTAATTTCGATTTCTTGCACGAGATTGGGTAGAAATTGATACGGTTCAGTATTTTGTAGGGGCGGGTTCACCAACAATAATCGCCTGAAACAAACAATCTCAAAAACCCGCCCCAACCCAACGATAAATCATCATGTACAATTTTTCTATGCGATGCAAATTTCAGGTTGATGTAGGTTGTCGGTGGTGACAGGGCGGGTTTATCCAGATTGTT